>NZ_VFVC01000028.1:0-73856 GCF_006441575.1 Mesorhizobium sp. B2-4-12 | reverse complement strand
GGTTTGGGGGGACTTGGGGGGGTGGCCCGTCGCACCAACAATGTCTGAGTCCGGTAATGGTTCCGTGACCGTGTCACTTTTTTAAGAAATATTTGACGCGACCTGTTGGGAGCGGGCCGCCAGCCAGTCGCGGCCAGCATGGGCGAACACCGCGCAGAGCACGATGGCACCGCCGATCATGCTGGCCATCGGTGGGATCTCGGCCAGGAACAGGAAGGCAAACAGGATCGCGAACGGCACTTCCGCCGAGCCGAGCAGGCCGGATTCAGGCGCCGGGATAAGCCGTGCGCCCTCCGTCCACAGGATGGAAGCCAATGCGAAGGAAGCGCCGAACGTTACAAGCAGAACGGCGTCCCTTGCAGAGACGGCCAGGGGATCGGTGACAAACCAGCCGAGCATGAACAACAGGAAGGCCGAAACCGCGCCGGCCCACACCACGGGTGTGTCGCGGAAGGCGCGCACCATGATCATGTAGAGCGCGCTGCCGATCGTCATCAGCAGCGCCAGCCCGTCGCCGAACAGCTTTCCGGTGCCGAACCCCGACCAGACCATGATAGCCACGCCGCATAACGAGACGGCGGCCGCGACCATCGTCTGCAGGCGGAAAGGTTCGCGTACCAGTACCCAGGCCAGCAGGGCGGCAATGAAAGGCGACGTCGTATAGATGACCGCGACATTGGCGACGAAAGTGAACTTGAAGGCGGAAATGAAGGCGATGCTGGCGAGCGCGCCTTCCACCGCCAGCAGCCAGCCGCGCCAGCCAAGCCGCAGTGTTTCACGGCTGCCCGAGCGGTTGCGGCGCCACAGCACATAGAGGCTGATCAGGATCGAGCCGACAAAGCCGCGCCAGCAGGTGATCGTCAGCGGATCGGCATGGATCGACTTGGTCAGCACACCGGTCAGACCGAACACGGCAGCCGATGACGACACCAATATGATGCCAAGCGTGCGTTCGGTGGTCTCGGTCGTAGCCGCCATGTCAGTCATGCCGCCAGCCTATCTCGCCATGTCCTGCCATCGTCATGTCAGCAGTGAAGGCCATCCACATCACAACCGCTTGCGGAAATGCTCGCCGCCCACGATCAGCAGGCCGGCGGCGACGATAAGGGCGGCGCCCAGGAAAACCTCGCGGCGCGGCACGTCGCCCCAGATCGCGAAGCCGAGCGCGAACGCCCACAACAGCGAACTATATTCGAGTGGGGCGAGGATCGATGCCGGCGTGCGTTTCATGCCTTCGAAGAGAAGATATTGCGCCAGGCCGCCGAGCGCGCCGACGCTGGCAAGAAGCAGCAACTGAGGCAGGTCCGGCGCATGCCACCACAACAGAGCCGGCGCCGCCGAAAACACCAGGAAATAGAAATTGTTGAGAAGGAGCTGGACCATCGAGCGTTCGGCAAGCGCCGTCTTGCGCAGGAGTACGATGGCGATGGCCCATAGGAGAGCCGCCGCCAGTACCAGCAGCACCGGAACGGACAGACCGAGATGGGTGGGGTCGCAAGCGACGAAGACGCCGGCAAAGCCGATCAATACCGCCAGCCAGCGCAGCAACGGCACCATTTCGCCGAGCAAGAACACCGAAAGCACGGTGACGATGATCGGGGCCGTGTAGTAGACAGTGGTCAGTTCGGCGAGCTGCAGGCTGCGGGCGGCATTATAATAACAAAGCCAGGCGGCGAGCGTGAAGGCACTGCGCACCAGCATTGGCCGTACGATCGGCGAGCGCACCGTGTCGGCAAACAGCGCCCGCCCGCCGATCACCGCGCAAGCGCCGAGAACGGTGATGCTGCGGAAGAACATGATCTGCCAGACCGTCAGGCCGGTGACCAGCAGCTTGATCGAGGCGTCCTGCGTCGAAAACAGCAAGTAGGCGGCGCCGGTCAAAAGGATTCCGCCGAGAACCCTTTCGCGTGTTTCGAGAATAGCGATATCGGCCATGCGGCGTCGGACTGCTTGCGTGATGGCGGTTCCTGCCCCGTCGGCTCCGCTGCCATCAGCTATACGGGGGAAAGCCTGCGCGGCGCTATTCCAGCGCCAGGCATGCGTTGGGGCAGCGCCAACGCGCTCACTGCGTGGCTTGATAGAGTTCCGAGGCCGCATCCTTCAGCGCCCGCCGGCCGTCCGGGCGCAAGTACATCATGTGCCCACCTTCGACAACATCGAGGCGAATGGGCTTGGTATCGGCAAGTGAGGGCAGCTGGCTTACCAGATAGCGTGAGGCCAGATAGGGTGTGACCAGGTCGGTATAGCCGTTGACGATCACGATGCCCAGCGATGGGTTGAGCGCCCGCGCTCGCTGCAGATCGGTCATCACACCGGCATACCCCTGCCGCGAGGTGCCGTAATCCCAACTGCGGGTGATCTCCCCGTTGAGCAGCCGATAGCTGACGTCGGTGCGGAAATTCAGCTCGTCGCGGACATAGCCGACGAAAGCCGAAGTCAGCGCCGGCACGCTGCGGTCGAGCACCGGATCGGGGCCAGCAATGCGAGCATTCTCGGGCGCGATGTCGGCCGTGCCGATCATGGCGTCATAGGGACTGAGCACTTTACCTCTGGCGCGGGCAAACTCCCTTGCGAACAGGTCGGTCGGGATGCGCGCAAAATTCCGCTGCACGACATCGAGCGGCAGCCCGGTGATTTCCGCCACACGCTTGCTCGCAACTCGCCCGCCTTCCTCCAGTCCGCTCGCAATCGCGGTGAGATAGTCGCCCAATGCATATCGCTCGATCTCGGCGAGCTTGGCCCGCAGCGCCTCGCCGGCAACGCCGTCGGCACTCAGCCGTGCCGCCGCCAGCGAAGGCAGTTCGAGCGCCCAATGCAGCGGCTCGAACTGGTCGGGCAGCACCAGCATGAATTCCAGCGCCGGCGAGATCAGCACGATGCCGCTCGGGCCGACACCGATGTCTTCCTGCAGGGTCCGTGCCAGCAGTGCCGCCCGGAACCCGCCATAACTTTCCCCGGCGAGGAACAGCGGCGATCCCGTGCGGCCGTTCTGCGCGAGATACAGCCGGATGAAAGCGCCCATCGAACTGGCATCCTGATTGACACCCCAGAAATCATGCGTGTCCTGGCCCGGTGCTTCACGGCTGTAGCCGGTTCCGACCGGATCGACGAAGACGAGGTCGGTCATGTCGAGCCAACTGTCCGGATTGTCGATCAGCTTTTGCGGCGGGGGCAGGAATTCGCCACCGGCGCCGGTTGCGATTATGCGCGGGCCGAGCGCGCCGATATGCAGATAAGCGGAAGCTGCTCCCGGGCCGCCATTGAACACGAAAGTGATGGGGCGTCTTGGCTCCTTTACCGGGGTCGCCGGCGGCTGCAACACATAGGCGACATAGAACATCTCCGCCGTGACGTCGCCCTTGCCGGAACGCAGCGACAGCGTGCCGGCCTTTGCCTGATAGTCGAGCTTGCGTCCGGCTAGCGTGATCGAATGATTGGTAGTCTGCGGCTGCGGCAGCAGCGACAGCACCCCGCCTGTGGGTACCGGCCGCTCGGTGGTCTCGGCAAGCACGGGCTGCGCAATGGCGGCAAGCATCAAAACGATGAGAGGGACCGGTTTCAGTTTGAGCGGCATGGTGCCTCCGCGAGAACGACTGCCGCATAGGTATGGCTGGGGCGGTCGAAGTCAAAGGAAACGTCGAGTCAGTGGTTCGGCACAATTACCGCCGCGTTCCTTCGCCAGCATGTCCCAGGATTTGCACATGCCTCGCAAGACAATGCTATCAACGCGAAAAGACCCCGAAAGGAATGGAAAATGGACGCCACCGCACTCAAAGCCATGCAGGCACCGCTCAAGGAGGTCTACCGCGACGATGCTTCGCGTGCGTTGATCACGCTGAAGGCCCGGGGCAGCCTCGACGACCAGTCGATCGCCTGCAAGGTGGAGACGGGCAGGGCGCTGGCAATCGCCGGCCTGCATCCGGCAACGGGAGGCTCAGGGCTTGAGCTCTGCTCCGGCGACATGCTGCTCGAAGCCCTGGTGGCCTGCGCCGGGGTAACGCTGAAGGCGGTGGCGACGGCGCTCGAGTTCAAGCTCGGCACCGCCACGGTGGAAGCCGAAGGGGATCTTGATTTTCGCGGCACGCTCGGTGTCGCCAAGGACGCACCGGTCGGTTTTCGTGCCATCCGGCTCAATTTCAATCTCGACACGAATGAAACGCAGGAGCGTATCGACTCACTGCTGAAACTGACCGAGCGCTATTGCGTGGTGTTCCAAACCATCAATCAGAAGCCGGAACTGATGGTGACGGCCCAGCGCTGATGAACCCCCATCGAGGGGGAGATGTCGCCAAGGGCGATAGAGGGGCCGGTACGTCCTGACGCGACTTCCTGATGAATAAAGGAGGCCGGCGCTTCATGCGCGGCGACCTCCTCTGGCTGCCGGCCGTCTCCACCTTAAGGGGGAGATTAAGCTTTACTGGGCTGACGGCTGTTCGGCATCGCCCTCGTCGGTGAAGGGCGAGGCACTCGGCACGCATTGGATAGACCAGCCGGTCGGTGTCGGCTGCTTCTGATATTCGGTGATGGCGGCGGTGCATTGTTCACGCTTGTCGAAGGTGCTGGGCAGCACCACCATGCCACCCTGCGGGCCGGCGATTACCAGATACCAGACCAACGCTGCGGTCGAAGCCATGGGAATTTCCTTGTTCTGCCCAGCTCGGGCGCTTGTTGTGGGAGTCGCTACGATTCTACCAACTCCGCGGAAATGACGAAAGCATGACCGCGGCGCGGCCTTTCCACCTTAAATCACAGCCGCGTGATGATCCGGCGGATTTCTGAAACCAGCGTCTTGCAGCCCTTGGTTATTCCGGCTGCTTATAAGCGACGAAGCGGTTGTGCTTGGCTTGGAAGATCAGCCCGGTTTCCTTCAACTCGGGGCTGGCCAGCGGCACGATGCGCTTGGCGATCTCTGAAGGATGCGGCAGCGTCTCCGGATCCTCACCGGGGACGGCCTGGGCTCGCATCGCGGTGCGGGTGGCGCCTGGATCGGCGGCGTTGACTCGCAACGGCAGGCTTTGCGTCTCATGCGCCCAGGAGCGCATCATGGTTTCGACCGCCGCCTTCGACGCTGCGTAAGGCGCCCAGAAGGCGCGCGCCGAATGCGCGGTATTGGAAGAAAGAATGATGGCCCTGCCGGCATCCGAGAGCCGCAGCAGAGGGTCGACCGAGCGGATCAGCCGCCAGGTCGAGGTCACGTTGATGGTTATCACCTTTTCGAAGGTCTTGGCCTCGACATGGCCGATCGGCGAGATGACGCCGAGCACGCCGGCATTGGCGACGAGGATGTCGAGCTTGCCCCAGCGCTCGTGGATGGCGCCGCCCAGCCGGTCGATGCCGGCCATGTCGGCGAGGTCGAGCGGCACCAGCGTTGCCTGGCCGCCGCCTGCCTTGATCTGATCGTCGAGCTCTTCCAGTCCGCCAACAGTGCGCGCAACCGCAATCACATGGGCACCGGCGGCCGCCAGTTCCCTGGCGATGAAATAGCCTATGCCGCGCGAGGCGCCGGTGACGACCGCGACGCGGCCGGTAAGGTCGAGGGTCATGCGATGGATTCCGGAAGTCTGGCTGGGCTGATGATGGTCCGGCAATCCTACGACCCGCTCGTCGCCAGCAGTGACAGGGTGCGCACATTGTCGTGGCCTTCGAAGTCGAGCAGGCGGGTCGGATACTGGCCGGTGAAGCAGGCATCGCAGAATTGCGGCTGCTCACTGTCGCGGCCGGCCTCGCCGACGGCGCGGTAGAGGCCGTCGATCGACAGGAAGCCGAGTGAATCGACGCGGATGAATTCAGCCATTTCCTGCACGGACATGCGCGAAGCCAGAAGCTTCGACTTCTCCGGCGTGTCGACGCCGTAGAAGCAGGAGGCGCTGGTCGGCGGCGAGGCGATGCGCATATGCACCTCCTTGGCGCCGGCGTCACGAACCATCTGCACGATCTTCTGGCTGGTGGTGCCGCGCACGATCGAATCGTCGACCAGAACCACGCGCTTGCCCTCGATCATGCGGCGGTTGGCATTATGCTTCAGCTTGACGCCCATGTGGCGGATCGAATCGCCGGGCTGGATGAAGGTGCGGCCGACATAATGGTTGCGGATGATGCCGAGTTCGAAGGGTATGCCCGCCGCCTGGCTGAAGCCGATTGCCGCCGGTGTGCCGGAATCCGGCACCGGCACGACAATGTCGGCCTCGACAGGGTTTTCCTGCGCCAGTTCGGCGCCGATGCGCTTGCGCACCTCGTAAACGTTGCGGCCTTCGACCGAAGAGTCCGGCCGGGCGAAATAGACATATTCGAAGATGCAGAAGCGGGTCTTCTGCGGCTCGAACGGAAACAGGCTTTCAATGCCCTTGGAGGTGATGACGACCATCTCGCCGGGTTTCAGGTCGCGCACGAAGCGCGCGCCGATAATGTCGAGAGCGCAGGTTTCGGAGGCAAGGATCCATGCGCCGTCGAGATCGCCCAGCACCAGCGGGCGGATACCGAGTGGATCGCGGCAGCCGATCATCTTCTTGGCTGTCATCGCCACCAGCGAAAAAGCGCCCTCGACCTGCCGTACCGCATCAATGAAGCGCGAGTTGAGATCCCGTTCCTTGCTGGTCGCCACCAGATGCAGGAGCGTCTCGGTGTCGGAAGTGGAAGAGAAGATCGCGCCTTGCTTCTGCAATGCACGCTGCACTGTCATGGCATTGGTCAAATTGCCGTTATGGGCGACGGCAAAGCCGCCATCGGCGAGTTCGGCGAAGAAGGGCTGAATGTTGCGCATGCCGGCGCCGCCGGTCGTGGCGTAGCGTGTGTGACCAATGGCCCGGTTGCCCTGCAGGCTGTCGATGACCCGTTGTTTGGTGAATGTGTCGCCGATCAGGCCAACATGGCGTTCGACATGGAACTGCGTGCCGTCATAGGAAACGATACCGGCCGCCTCCTGGCCGCGATGCTGCAGCGCGTGCAGGCCTAGCGTGACGATGGCTGCCGCGTCTTGCCGGCCGAAAATGCCGAACACGCCGCATTCGTCATGGAAATGGTCGTCGGCCTCGGCGGAAAGCACGTCGTCTGCGTCTGCCATCTTAAGCTCCGCTAAAATCGCCATATAAGGCGCTCGCGCGTCGAAAGCAACGCACTGCCTGCAGTCCTTCACATGGTCGCACGTTCTGGCGCCCCGTTTGGGGCGTCAGTTAGCAGGTGCTGCCGGCGCCGGCTTGGCCGTGTTGTCCGCCGGGCCGGCGTCATTATCGTCAGGAGCCGGCGCATTGGCGTCGTCACCTGTTGTCGGCGCATCCGCCGCTGGCGCATCCGCCGCCGGTGCATCGGGCGCAGCCGGGGTCTCGGCGCCTGTTTTCGGGCTGAACTTCTTGAGAATTGCGTTTTCGGTGTCGGCTGGCAGCAGGTTCTCGATCTTGGCGCCTATCGATTCCAGCAACGGCCGCGATTTGGCATCCGTGACCCAGGCCGGAGCCTTGGCGCCGGCCAGCCAGTTGAAGAACAAAAGTGCCACCGCCACCACCAGGATGCCGCGCGCGGCGCCATAGAGGAAGCCAAGTGTCCGGTCGAGCGCGCCGATGCGGGAATCGATGATCCAGTCGGCGAGCTTCATGGTGATGACCGAGACGACGATCAGCGCGATGATGAAGACGACGCCGGCGGAGGCCGCCATCGCGATCTTCTCATTTTCGATGTAGGGCTTCAGATAGGGCAGGACCGGTTTGTAGAAGAAGAAAGCCGCCGCTGCTGCCGCCGCCCACGAGACGACCGACAGGACCTCGCGCGAGAAGCCGCGAACCATGGCGAGCATCGCCGAGACCAGGGTGAAGCCGACGAGAATTCCGTCAAGCAGCGTAATCGGCATGTCTTTCGCCCCACTCCGATCTCTTTTTCACGGCTCGACGAGCCGCGTCACTCTTCATCGTCGGCGCGGCTGCGCCGCGAGCCGGCTATGCGCGCCACGAGGTCGGTAAGCTCGGTGGGCTGGAAAGCGCCGGCCCCGATCCCTCCAGCAAGTTCCTCGCTGCCCAAGGGCAGAACCGCGCTACCAAAACCCAGCTTTTCGGCTTCCTTGAGGCGCTGTTGCGCATGCGCAACCGGCCTCACCGCGCCCGATAGGCTGATTTCGCCGAAATAGACGCAATCGGCGGGAAGGGCAAGACCGGTGAGCGAGGAAACCAGTGCTGCGGCGACCGCGAGATCGGCCGCCGGCTCGCTGATGCGATAGCCGCCGGCGACGTTGAGATAGACGTCGTGCTGGCCGAAGCGAACGCCGCAATGCGCCTCCAGCACCGCCAGCACCATCGACAGCCGCGCCCCGTCCCAGCCGACCACCGCCCGGCGCGGCGTGCCGAGCGAGGACGGCGCGACCAGCGCCTGGATCTCGACCAGAACGGGCCTTGTGCCCTCCATGCCGGCGAAAACGGCCGCACCGGGCGATTTCGCATGCCGCTCGCCAAGGAACAGCTCCGATGGGTTGGAGACTTCGCGCAAGCCCTTGTCCGACATTTCGAAGACGCCGATCTCGTCGGTCGGTCCGAAGCGGTTCTTCACCGTGCGCAGGATGCGGTAGTGGTGGCCGCCTTCGCCCTCGAAATAGAGCACGCCGTCAACCATGTGCTCGACCACGCGCGGGCCCGCGATCTGGCCTTCCTTGGTGACATGGCCGACGAGAACGATCGCCGCACCTGTGGATTTGGCGTAACGGATCATCGCCTGGGCGGCGGCACGCACCTGGGTAACGGTGCCTGGCGCCGAATCGGCAAGATCGGTCCAAAGCGTCTGGATCGAATCGAGAATGACGAGGTCCGGGCGCTTGCCGTCCGCGATGGTGGCGAGGATGTCCTCGACATTGGTTTCCGCCGCCAACTCGACCGGGGTGGACGCGACGCCGAGGCGCTGCGCGCGAAGCCTGATCTGCGCGACGGCTTCTTCGCCTGAGACATAGACGATGCGGTGGCCTCTCGAGGCAAGAGCGGCGGCGGCCTGGGTGAGCAGCGTCGACTTGCCGATGCCGGGATCACCGCCGACCAGCAGCGCCGAACCGCGCACGAAACCGCCGCCGGTGGCGCGGTCGAGTTCGCCAATGCCCGAGACGATGCGCGGCGCATCCTCGATATCGCCGGAAAGCGTGGCCAACACCACCGCACGGCCCTTGCGGGCGTTGCGGGTGTTGGCTGGCCCCGAGCCGATACCGCCGGACGTGCCCTCCTCGACCAGCGTGTTCCACTCGCCGCAGGCATCGCATTTGCCGGCCCAGCGCTGATGCACCGATCCGCAATTCTGGCAGATGAATTGAACGCGGGATTTGGCCATCAGGCGCGGTCCGATTCGAACATCGCTGGATAGCTTGGCGGGACAGCGCTCTCCTCTGGCCAGCCGGCAATCTTCCCCTCAAGGGGGGAGATCGGATGTCGCGACGGCTTTCGCCTATCGTCATCGTTGCAAGGTGAGCGACAGAATCGAAATTGCCGATCTCCCCCCTTGAGGGGGAGATGTCCGGCAGGACAGAGGGGGGCGCGAAGGAATGAGACCTTTCTCAAGAAGCTACTCGAACCTCTCCGCAATATGATGCTCCTCGGCGAGGTCGGAGAAGCGTGTGAATTCACCGTGGAAGGCCAGCGTGACCGTGCCCGTCGGCCCGTGGCGCTGCTTGGCGACGATGACCTCGGCCTTGCCGCGCATCTCGTTCATCTCGTTTTCCCACTTGACGTATTCCTCGGTGCCAAGCTTCGGCTCGCGGTTCTTGAGATAGTATTCTTCGCGGTACACGAAGATCACGACGTCGGCGTCCTGCTCGATCGAACCGGATTCGCGCAAGTCCGAGAGCTGCGGGCGCTTGTCGTCGCGGCTTTCGACCTGACGCGACAGCTGTGAGAGCGCGATGATCGGCACGGTCAGCTCTTTTGCCAAGGCCTTCAGGCCCGTGGTGATCTCGGTGATTTCCTGGACGCGGTTCTGCGATGCCTTGGCGCTGGACCCTTGCATCAGCTGGATATAGTCGATGACGATGAGGTCGAGGCCGCGCTGGCGCTTCAGGCGGCGCGCGCGGGCAGACAATTGCGCGATCGAGATGCCGCCGGTCTGGTCGATGAAAAGGGGAATCTTCTGCATGGTCTGCGAACAGGCGACCAGCTTTTCGAAGTCCATTTCACTGATTTCGCCGCGGCGGATCTTCGACGAAGAGATTTCCGTCTGTTCGGAAATGATACGTGTTGCGAGCTGTTCGGACGACATTTCGAGCGAGAAGAACCCGACGACGCCGCCATTGGCCGCCTTGAACGAGCCGTCGGCCTGTTGTGCCGGCACATAGGCCTCGGCGACATTGAAGGCGATGTTGGTGGCGAGCGACGTCTTACCCATGCCCGGACGGCCGGCAAGGACGATCAGGTCGGAGGGTTGCAGGCCGCCCATGCGGCGGTCGAGGTCGCGCATGCCGGTGGCCAGGCCCGACAGACCGCCGTCGCGCATATAGGCTGCGTTCGCCATGTCGACGGCGGTCTTGACCGCGTCGGTGAAGCTCTCGAAGCCGCCATCATAGCGTCCGGTTTCGGCCAGTTCGAACAGGCGGCGTTCGGCGTCCTCGATCTGCTCGGAAGGCGACATGTCGACCGGCGCGTCATAAGCGATGTTGACCATATCCTCGCCGACGGTGATCAGCGCGCGGCGCGTCGCCAGATCATAGATGGCGCGGCCGTAGTCGGTGGCGTTGACGACGGTGACGGCTTCCACCGCCAGCCGCACGACATATTGCGCCACCGTCATGTCACCGACTTTCTCGTCGGCCGGCAGAAAGGTCTTCAAGGTGATCGGCGTCGCCACCTTGCCCATGCGGATGAGCTCAGCCGCGACTTCAAAGATCCTGCGATGCAGGGGCTCGTAGAAATGGCTCGGTTTCAGGAAGTCGGAGACACGGTAGAAGGCATCGTTATTGACGAGAATCGCGCCGAGCAGCGCCTGCTCCGCCTCAATGTTGTTCGGCGCCTCGCGATAAAGCGGTTGCTCCGCCACGCCGAATTTTCGCGCTGCCTCTGCCATGATACCCCCGATTTCGATCCCGGCCTTTCGATATCAGAACGAGGCGAAACCATGCTGACCTTTCTGCATCACCGTACGACCAAACGGCCCCGATGCCCCGTTTGTTCACAGGGACGGCAAACCGTCCACAGGACAGTGTTCCTGTATCCCGATTCCAGTTGACTCGGCGGGCTTCGATTCTTATGCGAGGCCATGGAACGAAGCAAGAACAATCGGCCACTTAAGTGGTGCCGGGTTCCATGGCATCGCCCCAGTCCAGGCGCCTGGCCAGCCTGAACACGTCCCCATCCCGCTTCGTAAACAGCTTTTCGCCCGCGCCTCCGTCCGGCTCGCAAAGTTTCAGCGACACCTTGCCGGAGCCGGATTTCGGCGGCGCAATCACACGCGCCGCTCGATAGGCGGCCGGCTGACGCGACGCGGCGACAAAAATGAATTTCTCGTCTTCCCACGGCACCTCGGCGTCCTTGGCCAGCCGGTGCAGGCGCGAGCGGGCGACGCGGCGGGAAAAGTGGCACCAGTCGGGCGGGCTGAGCGGGCAGGGTGCCTGGTGCGGACAAGGCGCCAGCAGATGCGCGCCGTCCGCGATCAATTGCGTGCGCACTGTCAGAATTCGCTGCCAGCCCGCCGGCGTGCCCGGTTCGACGATCAGCAATGTGTCTTTCGTGAGCTGCCATAGCCGGTCGACCATTTTGGGCAGGGATGCCGGCACGATCTCGTCCAGCACATAGGCGCATGTGACGAGGTCTGCCGACTCAACGTCACCAAGGTCGATCGTGACGTCACCGGCCTGCCAGACGGTTCGGGCGGCAATCGCATCGGCGGCGAGCATCTCGCCGACCTTGCGCACCGCGGCACTTGCTTCCAACAGCACGGCCTGTTCGAGATCAGGCCAGAGATCGCTGGTGGCCCAAAGCACCGTACCAGGGCCAGCGCCAACATCGAGCAAGGTTTTCGGCATGAAATCCGGCCGGGCCTCATTCAAAGCGCCAAGGCTGGCGCGGACCGCGGCATAAGTCGCCGGCAGCCGCGCCGCCAGATAAGCCTTGACCGCCATGTCCTGAGCCATGTGCAGACGGCCGTCGCGAAGTTCGGCCCGGTAGCGGTCCGACAGGGTTTTCGCCGCCTGCTTCAGCTCCGGCAGCGGAACCCTTTCCAGGATACGATCGACAGCTTGTCGAAGAGATGCTGGCAATTCCACGCTATGCCCCTCGCGGTGCGAGCAGGATAACCGAAGCTCCGACGATGCAAAGCGCGGCACCGGCAAGATCCCAGCGGTCGGGCCGTACGTCTTCCACCAGCCACAGCCAGGCCAACGAGGCAATGATATAGATTCCGCCATAAGCGGCATAGGCGCGGCCAGCGGCATTGGTGTCGACCAGCGCCAGAAGCCAGGCGAACAGAAGGAGCGCGACGAAGCCTGGCGCCAGCCACAGCGGCGACCTTTCCAGCCGCCACCAGGCCCATACCGAAAAGCAGCCGGCAATCTCGGCCAGTGCTGCGGCGGCATAGATGAGATAGGTCATGAAAAAGGCCTCGCGACGATTCACGAGGCCTTTTTCAGGGCCGGGGCCAGGAATGGCAAGCGCCAATGGCGAACCGCGTGCCGATGGTATGCCTACTCCGCCACCTTGCGACGACGGGCGGGCTTGGCGGGCTTTTCGACAGGAGCCGCCTCGCGGTGGCCCATGTCACGCATTTCCAGCGCCTTTTCGCATTTGGCCATGTAGTCGCGGGTCATCGGCAGCGTGTCGTTCTTCTTGGCGATCTGGAACTGGAAAATTACCAGGTCCTGCCAGCGGAACGCGGCTTCCGAGGCGGCGAGATAAAATTCCCACATGCGGCAGAAGCGTTCGTCATAGATCGCCCTGGCCTTGTCGCGGTTGGCGGCGAAGCGCTGGCCCCAGTGCTTCAGCGTATCGGCATAGTGGAGCCGCAGGATCTCGACGTCCGTGACCACGAGGCCGGACCTCTCGATCGCCGGGAGCACTTCCGACATTGCCGGTATGTAGCCGCCCGGGAAAATATACTTGCGGATGAAGGCGCTGGTCGCCCACGGCACGCCGGAGCGGCCGATCGTGTGCAGAAGCATCACGCCATCGGGCTTCAGCAAGGTTGCCGCCTTGTCGAAGAAGGTCCGGAAGTGGTTGACGCCGACATGCTCGAACATGCCGACCGAGACGATGCGGTCGAAGCGTTCGTTAAGCTCGCGATAATCCTTCAGCTCGAAATGGACGTGGTTCTCCAGCCCTTGCGCGTGCGCACGGTCGGTGGCGACGCCATGCTGTTCCGTCGACAGCGTCACGCCCTGCACGTCGACGTCGAACGCCTTGGCGAGATAGAGGCCGAGCCCGCCCCAGCCGGAGCCGATGTCGAGCACGGTCTGGCCGGCCTTCAGTCTGAGCTTTGCGGCGATATGCCGTTTCTTGGACGCCTGGGCCTCGTCCAGCGTCATGTCCGGCTGCTCGAAATAGGCGCAGGAATACTGCATGTCCTCGTCGAGGAAGAGCCGATAGAGCTCGCCCGAAAGATCATAGTGGCGCTGCACGTTGCGGCGCGAGCGCGAGGTGGTGTTGATCTGCTGCAGCCGGCGGAAGGCGTGGCGCAGGCCCTCGATGGCTTTCGACCAGGTCGCGTCGATGCCGCCGCTGCCCATGTTCTGGAAGGCAATGCGCATCAATCCAAGTACACCGCCCTCGAGAATGTCGAGCTCGCCGTCCATGTAGGATTCAGGCACCGCCAGCATCGGATCGAAAGTGATGGCGCGTTCGGCATGCCTGGTCTTGATGTGCATGTGCACCGGCTCGCCGCTGCCGTCGCCGAAGGTGAACGTCGCGCCTTTGGGCCCGGTTACCTTGAGATTGCCCGAGCGCACCAGGCGGTCGAGAATGCGCTTCAACAGAATATTCATGCTCAGATGTCCCCTCACGGTCAGACAGGCTGTCCTATTCTGCATCAATATGTAGGGTTTCGAAAAGTTCCTTTTGGCACAAAAATGCCCGGGCGAGAGGCCCGGGCATTAGTCCAGAATCGACTGGAAAGCGGCAGGGTGGTCTGAGTGCCGGTCCGGCGCCCAGACTGTCCCGTCAGGCGTTGTCTTCGCCGCCGTCGAACTCGGCGTTCGGATCGAAGAAGTTTTCCGGCCGCGCATTGTCGTTGATGTCGTCGCCATAGATGGCTTCGGCGGTGGTCAGCGTCTCGCCTTTGGCTTGGCGCTCGGCCTCGTCGGCCGTGCGGGCGATGTTGAGCGTGATCGTGACTTCGACTTCCGGATGCAGCGCGATCGCCACATTGGTGAGACCGATTGTCTTGATCGGCTGGTTGAGCTGGATCTGGTTGCGGTTGACCGTGAAGCCTTCCGCCGTCAGCAGATCGGCGATGTCGCGCGTCGACACCGAACCGTAGAGCTGACCGGTCTCGCCGGCCGAACGGACCGCGATGAAGCTCTTGCCGTCGAGCTTTTCAGCAACCTGGCTGGCTTCCGACTTGCGCTCGAGATTGCGGGCTTCGAGCTGGGCGCGCTGGCCTTCGAACTTCTTCTTGTTGGCTTCGTTGGCGCGCAGCGCCTTGCCCTGCGGCAACAGGAAATTGCGGGCAAAGCCGTCCTTTACCTTGACGGTATCGCCCATCTGGCCGAGGCGGGAAACGCGTTCGAGAAGAATGACTTCCATGGTTTTGTTCCTTTGGTTGGACGCCAATCCCCGGGATCGACGCCGAATGTCTGTGGAACAGGTCAGGAAGCTCTGGGCACGACGTGGCGCCGGTGTCGCTGTCCTGCCTGTTCAGGCAGTTAGGATATCTTTCGAAATCCAACTCGGGATTTTTGGTTCGGAACCGGTCGCGCCCGTCGCGATCGGCAGGAAAAGCGGGCGGTAAAACCGCCCGCTTGGATCGTATTTAACGGACCACGTAGGGCAGCAGGCCAAGGAAACGGGCGCGCTTGATCGCCTTGGCGAGCTCGCGCTGCTTCTTCTGGCTGACGGCGGTGATGCGCGACGGCACGATCTTGCCGCGCTCGGAGATGTAGCGCTGCAGGAGACGCACGTCCTTGTAGTCGATCTTGGGCGCGTTGGCACCGGAGAACGGGCAGGTCTTACGGCGACGGTGGAACGGGCGCCGGGTCGGGATCTGATTGATGTCGACCATTATTCTGCACCCCCTTCAAAGCCTTCGCGCGGACGGCGCGGACCACGCTCGCCACCGGCATCACCGAAGCTGCGCGGCGGACGATCGCCACGGTCGCCGCGATCGCGGTCGCCGAACGAACGTGGGCCACGATCGCCACGGTCGCGGTCGCCGAAGCTGCCGCGCTCGGAGCGCTCTTCGCGCTTCTGCATCATGGCCGAGGGACCTTCCTCATGCGCCTCGACCTTGATGGTCAGGAAACGCAGGACGTCCTCGGACAGACCCATCTGGCGCTCCATCTCGTTGAGCGCGGCCGGCGGGCAGTTCAAATCCATGAGTGTGTAGTAGGCCTTCCGGTTCTTGTTGACCCGGTAGGTGAGGGACTTCAGTCCCCAGTTCTCGACCCGGCCGACAGACCCGCCATTCGCTGCGATGACGCCCTTGTACTGTTCGACAAGCGCATCGACCTGCTGCTGCGAGAGGTCTTGCCGGGCAAGAAACACATGTTCGTAAAGAGCCATTATGTCTTTCGTGCCTTTCTTCGTTTCTCTCCCGGTTCCCGGCGGCAAAAGCCTCTGCAACTTCTCTGACCCGTGGAGCCCAACAAGGCGCGGGGAAGAAAGGAGCATGACGAGACGGTCGAGAGCGGAGACACGGGAGGCGGAAGCGCTTCTGGCTTCACACGAAGGCTTTTGATAAAACCTCCGGCCCTCCGTTCAGCCCCCAGCTGGGACCGGCAGATTGGCGGCGTCTATACAGCAATCCACTGATAAAGCAAGGGCAAGCGGCATCCCCAATGTCGCAGGGCGCTGGAAAACCAAGCGGCGGCGTCGGTATGGCCCGGCGATTTTCCAGCAACCAGCCCTTAACCACAATGTCAGGTTGTGCAGAGTTGAGCCTCGCCGTCAACGGTCGGTTCATCATGGAAGGGGCAAAAACTCGGACAACCCGCATAACAAGCGGCAAGCATTTCCGGGGGTAAGAATGCTTCTCAACAGGTTCTGGCGCTCCACGAGCGGCAATTTCACGCTATTGCTCGCCCTGGGCCTGCCGGCCATCTTGTCAGCCGTGGCCTTCGCGGTCGACGTGTCCACCATCATGCGGGCCAAAAGCAACCTGCAGAATGCGCTCGACGCGGCAAATCTTGCGTCCTCGCATCTGGGCGATCTGGACATTACCCGGACCGACGCCTTCGACCGTTACTTCCAGGCCAATATTGCCGGACATGGCGAACTCACCAACGCACAGGCGACGCTGACCGTCGACAGAGGCGTCAATTTCATCGAGACAAAGGCTGTCGCCTCGGCGGACGTCAATCTGAACTTCGCTTTCCTGTTTGGCCGGAACAAGCACATCGTGGTCGATGCCTCGGCCGTCGAATCGAACAACCAGCTCGAGGTTGTGCTGGTGCTGGACAATACCGGCTCGATGGCCGGCGCCAAAATTGCTGCCCTGAAGACAGCGACGGACAATCTGCTCAAATATCTGGAAACGGCACAATCACCAACACGCAAGGTCCGTGCGGCACTGGTTCCGTTCGTCACGGCCGTCAATGTCAATGGCGACGGCTTCGACCCATCCTGGATCGACATGGACGGCAAATCATCCACCAATGGGATCAATTTTCCCGTCATCAATGGCAAGCGTCCCAATCATATGGCGCTGTTCAGACAATTGATGAAAGACCCGGCCTCGGCCGCCAGGTTGACCGGATGGAAGGATGACAAAGGGATCGAGACGGGTTGGAAAGGCTGCGTCGAGGCGCGGCCCGGCTCCTTTAACAT
Source organism: Mesorhizobium sp. B2-4-12 (assembly GCF_006441575.1). NCBI lineage: Bacteria > Pseudomonadati > Pseudomonadota > Alphaproteobacteria > Hyphomicrobiales > Phyllobacteriaceae > Mesorhizobium > Mesorhizobium sp. B2-4-12. The sequence goes on along the minus strand of NZ_VFVC01000028.1, from coordinate 56,937 downwards.
TTCCGATACGTCGCCTGACCCGTCTTACCCCGACACTCTGTTCGTGCCGTACTTCGCGCCGGACAGTCCAGGGAACGGCACGAAGCCTTCCGGCAGCTATTCAAACGACGCCAATTACTACAACAACTCTTTTGTCGACGACGTCCCCGACCAGACCAAGCTTGCTCAGAATGGGGGATTGAACATTCTTGGAATAGATCTGAGCGGCTTGCTTGGAAGCGACGCCAGCCCGTCGAAGAAGGATCTCGAAACAATCGCCAAGTATGTCGCACCGCAGAACACCGCCATCGCCACCGCTGCCACCACCGATCCGAATGCCTTGCAATTGACGGTGGGGCCAAACCGGTCCTGTCCCTCGCCGGTCGTTCCGTTGACGGAAGATTTTACGAAGCTCCGCAAGGAGGCCGCCAAGATGCTTGCCTGGGCCGGGTCGGGCACCAATGTTGCCGAGGGCCTCGCTTGGGGCCAGCGGGTGTTGTCGCCGACGGCGCCATACACTGAGGGAACGCCGTGGAAGACGCCTGGGGTGAGCAAAATCGTCATGCTGCTCACTGACGGTGAGAACGTGGTCTATGGCGCCAGCAAAGAGACGACCAAGTCGGACTATACCTCCTATGGTTATCTCGCGGGTTCAGGCTATGGCGCTGCCGGTCGGCTTGGATCGGACAATCAGACGACCGCCGCGCGCAATGTGGACGGATGGACCAAGAGCGTCTGCACGCAGTTGAAAAATCAGGGCGCAGAGATCTACACCATGGTGCTGCAGTCCGACACCGCGGCCAACCGCACGCTTTACAGTGCCTGCGCCTCGGATCCTAGCGACTACTACGCAGTCAATGATCCGAACAAACTGCCAAACGTATTCGAGCAGATCGCCAGCAAGTTCTCGAAGCTGCAACTGACCAATTGAACGCTCGATCTCACTTGCTGAACGATGGCGCCGGCTCAGCTCGTATGGGCGACGACCTTGTTGACCGTCTCGGGGAAGAAGTCCGGCGCTGCGTGGCGCTTGCCGAACATCATATCGTACTGGATCAGCTGGAAATCGCGGATCGCCGGGTCGATCTCCTTCTGACGCGACCAATCGGGCGTGGCTTGGCCAGTCGGTGTCAGCAGCAGGTTGCGGTCGACGACGCGGTAGCGCTCCCGCATCTCGCCCAGGAAACCGGTGTAGTAGGGATGGGTGATGCCCGCGGCCGTCAGGATATGGTAGGGCAGGAATGCCGGGCTCACCGTGCCGAGGCCCTTTATTGGACCGGAGCGGTTCGACCAGACGACCAGCGGTGTCTCGTGATGTTCAAGGGCCGCTTCCGGCGTCGGCTCCTTGCGTGGCGCGACGTTGTCCTTGAGGAACCCGGTCTCGATATAGACCGGCCCCAACGGCGGCAGATGGTCGCCGAAAAAGGCGATGATCGTTGGCCGCTCGCGCTTCTTGGCCCATTCGATCAGCCGGTCAAGGCCACGGTCCGCATCGGCCGAACCCTCCGCATAGCTCAGCAGCGAATCGCGCGCCCACTGGCTGATCGGCGCCTGTACCGAGTGGGTCGGGTTGTTATAGCGGTTTGGCTCATAGGGGCCGTGGTTCTGCAGGCTGACGGCGAAGAAGAACACCGGATCGTCGCTGGCGTCGGCTTCGCGGATGATCTCATCCGTCATTGCCGCATCCGATGCCAGCGGTCCGCGCTTTTCCATGGGCGGCAACGTCTCTTCCGACTTGAAATCGTTGAAACCGAAATCGGCATACACCGCGCCACGGTTCCAGAACCAGTTGGTGCCTGGATGGATGGCACGCGCCCTGTAACCTTCACTCTTCAGGAAGGTCGCCATCGAAGGCGTCGGCGTGCGCACATATTGCTGGTAGGGGATGCTGCCGGCCGGCAGGAAAGCATTGGAAAAGCCGGTCAGCGCCTCGAATTCGATGTTGGCGGTCATGCCGCCGAATTCAGGCGAGAACATCGAACCCGAACGCAATCCCCGCACTGTGGGAATGGGATCCGGCGTGATGGCCACGCCAGGCAGCTTGGTTGGATCCCAGAAGGATTCGCTCATGACGACGATGATGTCGGGCTTGTCATCGGGCACCGATGCTGTCGTCCGCGGCCGCTCGATCGCCGCGATTGCCTTGTCGGAATAGCCTGAGGGTGCCGAGACATGGGCCATCGGCACGTTGAGCGCGAAGGCGAGCGCAAAGCCGTTGGAGGCATAGTTTTCCTTCTGGTCCCACATGATCGGGATGATCTGCAGCCGGTCCCGGGTCCACGAGAAGGTGGCGTAGTCCATGATCGAGACGAAGAAGGCGAGCAGAGGCACTGCCAGCGTCAGCCGCGCAAGGCGGCCTTTGCGGCTGAGAGCCGGAACCTTGCGGTGCCACAGCCGCCAACCGTGGACGAGCAGCGACAGTCCGACGACGATGCCCACGACCATGGCCAGCGCGGTCATCGGCCGTTCGCGCACCAGGAGCGGCAGCAGGGCGAAAATCTGGCGAGCGTAAAGGAAATCTGTCGGATAGAGCGGATCGCCAAGATAGTGCGATTTCTGATGACCGACAAAGGCCAGCCCCAGGGTCAACGGCGCGACAATCATCAGGCTCTGGTGACTGCGGCCGAGCAAGGCGTCGAGGCCGATCAGGATCAGGGCGAACACGACGATGGTCGTCCAGCCGGGCTTGAGCGGTTGAAGAAAGAAGGAAACAGTGCCGGCAACATCGCCACGCACGATCAACTCGATGGCGAACACCAGGACGGCGGAGATCAACAGGCTGACCAATCCGTAACGGACGACCGGCCATCTCCGGCCCGGCAAATAACCGGTGGACGGATCGTCTTCCAGGAACTGCGGCGCGGCCTCGCCGGCGCGTTTCGAATTCTTGGCCACCTTAACTTCCCCACCCAGCGACAAACGCGTCACTCGATTGTCATGAAACTGTCACGCCAAGCTAGCGCCTGTATCGGAAATAAGAAGAGCCAGCAAACGAATCGTGAGCAGTTTTCATCAGGAGTGATCGCCAAAAGTCCTTTTGGAACAGGCACTCGGCAGAAGGTTCCGACCTGAGGCTTGTTTGAAGCGGGCTTGACTTGACCGGCTGCCTTGCGTCACAGGCAAGGAAAATTCGTGTTATCAGGCAAGCAGAACAAGTCTTCGGGAGCCCTCGCATGGCCGTTGCATTCACCTTTCCGGGACAAGGCAGCCAGGCTGTCGGCATGGGCAAGGATATCGCTGATGCCTTTCCCGAGGCGCGCAGGATCTTCCAGGAGGTCGATGACGCGCTTGGCGAAAACCTGTCGAAGCTGATCTGGGAAGGTCCGGAAGAAACCTTGACGCTGACGGCCAACGCGCAGCCGGCTTTGATGGCGGTATCGCTGGCAGCGATCAGGACACTGGAATCGCGCGGTTTCTCGTTGAAAGACAAGGTCGCCTATGTCGCCGGCCATTCGCTGGGCGAATATTCGGCGCTTGCCGCCGCCGGCTTCGTTTCCGTCGCCGACGCCGCCCGGCTGCTGCGTATCCGCGGCAATGCCATGCAGGCGGCAGTTCCAGCCGGCGAGGGCGCCATGGCGGCGATCATAGGGCTGGAGCAGACCGATGTCGAAGCCGCCTGCACCGAGGCCACGCAAGGGTCCGGCAAGGTCTGCCAGATCGCCAATGACAATGGCGGTGGCCAGTTAGTTATCTCCGGTGCCAAGGCGGCGGTCGAACTGGCGGCGAAACTTTGCACCGAAAAGGGCGCCAAGCGGGCGCTGATGCTGCAGGTCTCGGCTCCCTTCCATTCGGCGCTGATGGCGCCGGCGGCAGAGATCATGCGAGACGCGCTGGCCGGAGTGACGAAGAATGCACCTTTGGTTCCTGTCGTCTCCAATGTGTCGGTGACACCGTCGAGCGATCCGGACGAGATCGCGCGGCGCCTGGTCGAGCAGGTGACCGGCCGCGTTCGCTGGCGCGAGACGGTGGAGTGGCTTGGCGCCAACAGTGTCGCCACGCTCTACGAAATTGGTGCCGGCAAGGTGCTTTCGGGCCTGGCGCGGCGTATCAACCGCGACATCGCCACCGCATCGGTCGGTTCGGCGGCTGAAGTCGAGGCAGCATTGGCCGCGCTTGCATAAAGCGCCATTTGATCCCATCCCTATAGGGGCTGTGCTCTTCTCAACCTGGAGACAAAAATGTTCGAATTGACCGACCGCAAGGCGCTCGTCACCGGTGCTTCGGGGGGGATCGGCGAGGCGATCGCCAGGGTGCTTCACGCACAAGGCGCCATCGTCGGCCTGCACGGCACGCGCGTCGAGAGGCTGGAGGCGCTGGCCGCCGAACTCGGTGACCGGGTCAAGCTGTTTCCGGCCAACCTGTCGAACCGCGACGAGGTCAAGGCGCTTGGCCAGAAAGCGGAAGCCGATCTCGAAGGCGTCGATATTCTGGTCAACAATGCCGGCATCACCAAGGATGGGCTGTTCGTGCGCATGTCGGACGCCGACTGGGACACGGTGCTCGAAGTCAACCTGACGGCCGTGTTCAGGCTTACCCGCGAACTCACCCATCCGATGATGCGCCGCCGCCACGGCCGCATCATCAACATCACTTCTGTCGTCGGCGTCACCGGCAATCCCGGTCAGACCAATTACTGTGCCTCCAAGGCCGGCATGATCGGCTTCTCCAAATCGCTGGCGCAGGAGATCGCCACCCGCAACATCACCGTCAACTGCGTCGCTCCGGGCTTCATCGAATCGGCGATGACCGACAAGCTCAACGACAAGCAGAAGGAAGCGATCATGGCGGCGATCCCGACGCGCCGTATGGGCACCAGCGCCGAAGTGGCCTCCGCTGTCGCCTATCTCGCTTCTAATGAAGCCGCTTACGTCACCGGCCAGACCATTCACGTGAATGGCGGCATGGCGATGATCTGACGAATGCCGTCCAGAAGCGCGCAAGCGGTTTTGGGACAATGACAGGCAAGGCCAGCACGCTGTGAAAACAGACCATTTCGGCTTGGACCTTGCCCATTTTTCGTGTAATGCGGCCCGCAACCCGGCGGTTCGGGCAAAAACCGGTCCGTAGCCGTTGCGTTTCCGGCAGGACCATCTTTCAACTTGATTAGCGGCATTCTGCCCGCTAACGAAGACAGACAAACAAAAGACGAGGATGCCCAAATGAGTGACACCGCAGAGCGCGTCAAGAAGATCGTCATCGAGCACCTTGGCGTCGATGCCGACAAAGTGACGGAGCAGGCGAGCTTCATCGATGATCTGGGCGCTGACAGCCTCGACACGGTTGAACTCGTCATGGCGTTCGAAGAAGAATTCGGCGTCGAGATTCCCGACGACGCAGCCGAGACCATTCTGACCGTTGGCGACGCTGTCAAGTATATCGACAAGGCTTCGGCCTGACGCATTCTGCAGTCATCACCGGGGAGGACCTGCGATGAGGCGTGTCGTCGTCACGGGCCTTGGATTGTTGTCGCCTTTTGGCATGGGCTTCGAGCACAGCTGGAAGGAACTTCTGACCGGCCGCAGCGCCGCCAGGCGCATCACCGAGTTCGAGGTGGAAGATCTTGCCTGCAAGATCGCTCACGTCATTCCGCGTGGTGACGGCAGCAATGCCACCTTCAATCCCGAGGCCGTGCTCGAGCCGAAGGAACTGCGCAAGATCGGCGACTTCATCCTGTATGGGATTGCCGCCGCCGACGAGGCGCTGAAGGATTCCGGCTGGCAACCGAAAACCCATGCCGAACAGTGCGCCACCGGCGTCCTGATCGGCTCGGGCATCGGCGGCATCGAGGGTATCGCCGAGAATGCGATAATCCTGAAGGAGCGCGGTCCGCGCCGCATCAGCCCGTTCTTCATCCCGGGTCAGATCATCAATCTCGTCTCCGGCCAGGTTTCGATCCGGCACGGGCTGAAGGGCCCGAACCATTCCGTCGTCACGGCCTGTTCGACCGGCGCGCACGCCATTGGCGATGCGGCCCGGCTGATCATGTGGGGCGATGCCGACATCATGGTCGCGGGCGGCGCCGAAGCGCCGGTGACGCGGCTGTCGATCGCCGGCTTCGCCGCATGCCGGGCACTGTCGACCGAGCGCAATGATGCCCCGCAGACGGCGTCGCGCCCGTACGATCGTGACCGCGACGGCTTCGTCATGGGCGAGGGTGCCGGTGTTGTCGTGCTGGAAGATCTCGAGCACGCCAAGGCCCGCGGCGCCAAGATTTACGCTGAGGTGACCGGCTACGGTCTCACTGGCGATGCCTATCATATCACCGCACCGGCCGAGGACGGCGACGGCGCTTTCCGTTGCATGGCCGCGGCGTTGAACAGGGCCAAGCTTACGCCCGCCGATGTCGACTACATCAACGCGCATGGCACTTCGACCATGGCCGACACGATCGAACTCGGCGCTGTCGAGCGGCTGGCCGGTAATGCCGCCTCAAAGATTTCGATGTCGTCGACCAAGTCGTCGATCGGCCATCTCCTGGGGGCGGCGGGTGCCGCTGAGGCGATATTTTCGATCCTCGCTATCAGGGACAATATCGCGCCGGCGACCATCAATCTCGACAACCCTGAGCGCGAAACGGCGATCGACCTGGTGCCCAACAAGCCTCGCTCCCGCCAGATCGACGTAGCATTGTCCAACTCCTTCGGCTTCGGCGGCACAAACGCTTCGCTCGTGTTCCAGCGCTACAATGGCTGATCGTCCGGCTGCCGGACGCCGCTTTGGCGTGCCGTCAATTTTGCCATATTCGCCTCTACTCTGCCGCAGGGGATTCGTTGAGAGATCAAACGGTAGGGCGAAATGAACACAAATCCGGCGGGCAACGGAGAATCGGGGCAGCGGCCCGCTAACACCGGGCCGATCGTACCGAAGACGGCCAGCGAGGCCTTGCGACCGGAAGCTGGAACGCCGCCGCCGAAGCGCTCGCGTGCTTCGCGCAGCCAGGTCGTCGTGTTCATGAACTTCGTCATCTCTTTGGTGATCCTGACGGTTCTGGCGGCAGGCGCGGCGCTCTACTTCGGCAAACAGGAATTCACCGAGCCCGGCCCCTCGGCCAATGGCGACACCTTCCTCGTCAAGCCGAACACGGGCGTCCAGGACATCGCCGACCAGCTTGAGCGCCGCGGCCTGATCACTGACGCCCGCGTATTCCGTCTTGGTGTGCGCGCCTTTGGCAATGATTCCGCACTCAAGGCCGGCGAATATGCGATCAAGCCCCGGGCATCCATGCGCGACATCATGGAGTTGCTGAAGAGCGGCAAGTCGGTGATGTATTCGCTGACCATTCCGGAGGGGCTGACCGTCGAGCAGGCACTGGAGCGCATTGCCGACGAACCCGCCTTGAGCGGCGTCATGCCCGCGGCCACGCCGCCGGAGGGCAGCCTTGCCACCGACACGCTGCGCTTCACGCGTGGCGCGACGCGCCAGCAGATGATCGACAAGCTGCTGGCCGATCAGAAGAAACTGGTCGATGAGGTATGGCAGCGGCGTGCGCCGGACCTGCCGCTGGCCAATGTCCAGGAATTCGTCACCCTGGCCTCGATCGTCGAGAAGGAAACCGGCAGGGGTGACGAGCGTTCGCGCGTTGCTGCCGTCTTCCTGAACCGGCTGGCCAAGGGGATGCGCCTGCAATCCGATCCGACCATCATCTATGGTCTGTTTGGCGGCAAGGGAAAGCCCGCCGACCGCCCGATCTACCAGTCCGACATCCAGAAGCTGACGCCCTACAATACTTATGCGATCAGCGGCCTGCCGCCGACACCGATCGCCAATCCGGGCCGTGCGGCACTTGAGGCCGTTGCCAATCCATCCAAGACCGACGATCTCTATTTCGTCGCCGACGGCACAGGCGGTCACGTTTTTGCCGCGACGCTTGACGAGCACAACGAGAACGTTGCCCGCTATCGTGCGTTGCAGAAGAAGCAGGCCGATGACGCGGCCAAGGCCGCCGCGGCCGCTGGTACCAGCGGCAACAATGCGGACAAGCCTGCTGACAGCAGCGGCAGCGATAAGCCTGCCGACAGCAGCGGAAATGACACCAGCGGTGGCGACAATGGCGACGCCGGCGGCGATGCGGGCGCTGCCCAGTAAGAGGAAGAAAGGCGTTGCCCCCCAGGGCGACGGCCTGACATTTGAAAGAACGCCATGCGTCTGATTTCGACGCACCCGGGCGTGATCGTTTTTACGCAGCACTTGCCCCTGTCCGGAAAACCGGTTTCGGGGTGATGCGCCAAGGATATGCAGGCGACATGAATTTGCAGAGCATGACTGGATTTGCCCGCACCGTCGCCGAGCATGACGGCACCTCCATCGCCTGGGAGGTCAAGTCCGTCAATGGCAAGAGCGTCGAGGTGCGGCTGCGGCTGCCGCAAGGTTTCGAACGGCTGGAGCCGGCGGTCAGGCAAACGCTGCAGAAGCGTTTCGCCCGCGGCAATTTCCAGGCGACGCTGACCATCGGCCGCGCTGCCGGCGCGCAGGCACAACCCGTCGTCAACGAAGCGTTTCTGAAAGACCTCGCGGGTCTTGCCAAGCGACTGCAGGAGCAGTTCGGCGTTGCCCCCGCGACCGCCGACGGGTTGCTGTCGCTCCGTGGCGTGCTCGACATTCCCGAAACCGTCGAGACTGAAGAGGCGCGCACCGCCCTTGACACCGTTATCATGGCTGCGCTCGACGTGGCGCTGAAGGGCCTGGAACAGGCACGGTACGGTGAGGGCGCTGCACTGGCTCTGCTGCTGTCCGGCCATATCGACGTTATCGAGGTATTGACGCTGCGCGCGGAAGCGGACCCGTCGCGCGATCCGGCGGCGATCCGCGAACGCATCGGCGAACAGGTCAGGCTGTTGATGGACGCGTCCGCCAATCTGGACGCCAGCCGACTGCACATGGAGGCGGCATTCCTCGCCACCAAGGCCGATATTCGCGAAGAGATCGACCGGTTGAAAACGCATGTCGCGTCTGGCCGGGCGCTGCTCACGGGAGGCGGCGCGGTCGGTCGCAAGCTCGATTTTCTGGCACAGGAATTTAACCGTGAATCGAATACGCTGTGCTCGAAGTCGAACGCCGCCGCCGTCACCGCGATCGGGCTGGAACTGAAGGCCGTGGTCGACCAGTTTCGTGAACAGGTCCAGAATCTGGAGTAGCCGATGGTTGCCAAGGAACCGACGGTTCCCAGGGATTTGGGGTCCCGCATTCGCCGCCGGGGGCTGATGCTCGTCCTGTCGTCGCCGTCAGGTGCCGGCAAGTCGACAATCGCGCGCAATCTTCTGGAAAGCGATTCCAGCCTCGAACTGTCGGTCTCGGTCACCACCAGGCCGCGCCGCGGCAGCGAGATCGAGGGCGTTCATTACCATTTCCGGACGATGCGCGAGTTCGAGCGGCTGCGCGATTCCGACGCGCTGCTCGAATGGGCCGAAGTGCACGGCAATTGCTATGCGACGCCGCGCGAGCCGGCCGAACTGGCGCTGGCGCAGGGACGCGACATGCTGTTCGACATCGACTGGCAAGGCGCCCAGCAACTCAAGGAAAAGATGCGCGCCGATATCGTCTCGATCTTCATCCTGCCGCCATCGATGAAGGAGTTGAAGTCGCGGCTGAAACGCCGCGCCGAGGACCAGGAAGCGGTGATCGAGACGCGGCTGAAGAACGCCCGTACCGAGATCGAGCACTGGAAGGAATATGATTTCGTCATCGTCAATGACGATCTCGACCGTGCCTTCGCCGAAGTGCGCGGCATCGTTGTCGCCGAGCGGCTGCGGCGGGACCGCCGGCCCGGTCTGTTCGATTTCGTCTCCGGCCTGCTGGACGAGAAGACGGCGTGAACGCCTCCTCCTTCTCCCCGTGAACCGGCAGAAGCAAGCTTACGCAGCATTGGTCAGGCGCACGAATTCCTCCACACTGAGTGTTTCGGCGCGTCGGGTCGGATCGATGCTGGCGCGTTCCAGCAAGGCCTCGCCGCCGAGGCTTTTCACGCTCTGCCGCAGCATCTTGCGGCGTTGGCCGAAGGCGGCTTCGGTGACGCGGCCGAGTTTTTTCACATCGGCGGGCAGCGGTGTCGCGCGTGGCTCCAGATGCACCACCGAAGAGGTGACCTTGGGCGGCGGCGTGAATGCCTGGGGCGGCACATCGAAAACGATCCTGGCCTGCGTGCGCCAGCCGGCCAGCACGCCAAGCCTGCCATAGGCATCGCTGCCAGGCGCGGCGACGATGCGCTGGGCCACCTCGCGCTGGAACATCAGCGTCATCGAGGCGTAGAAGGGCGGCCAGTCCGGGACCGTCAACCATCGGATCAGCAGTTCCGTGCCGATATTGTAGGGCAGGTTGGCCACGATCCGCACCGGGCCGCCATGTCCGTCGGTCGCGGAAGCAAGCGCGGCGAAGTCAGTCTTCAACGCGTCGCCGGAGATCACCTCCAGCCGGCCGGGATAATGGGCGGAGACTTCCGCAAGGGCGGCCAGGCAGCGTTCGTCGCGCTCGATGGCGACGACCCTGCGGGCGCCGTTGGAAAGCAGCGCTCTTGTCAGTCCTCCAGGTCCCGGCCCAACTTCGATCACCGTGGCATTTGTCAGATCGCCGGCGCTGCGCGCGATCTTGCCGGTCAAGTTGAGGTCGAGCAGGAAGTTCTGGCCGAGCGCCTTTTTTGCCTGCAGCCCGTGGCGCTCGATGACGTCGCGCAGGGGCGGCAGCCCGTCGATGCTCATGCCCGAAGATCCGAAGCTGGAGCGCTCATATGGCCGCAGCCTCTTTGTCGGTGTCGGCGAGCCTTCTGGCAAGCTTCAGCGCCGCAATCAGGCTGTCGGGCCGTGCAATGCCCTTGCCAGCGATGTCGAAGGCGGTGCCGTGGTCGGGCGATGTGCGGATGAAAGGCAGGCCGAGCGTCACGTTGACCGCCTCGTCGAAGGCCAGCGCCTTGGCGGGGATCAATGCCTGATCGTGATACATGCACAGCGCCGCGTCGTAACCTGCTCGCGCCCGGATATGGAACAGCGTGTCCGCCGGCAGGGGGCCGAAAGCATCGATGCCTTCGGCGCGCAGGATATCGACCGCCGGGCGCACGATACGCTCATCCTCCAACCCCATGGAGCCGCCTTCACCCGCATGCGGGTTGAGGCCGGCAATGGCGAGCCTCGGCTTGGCGATGCCGAAGCGGCTGGCGAGGTCAGCGGCGGTGATGCGCGCGGTCGCGACGATCAACTCGCTGGTCAAAACCTTCGGCACCTCGGCCAGAGCGATGTGTATGGTGACAGGAACCGTGCGCAGGTCGGGGCCGGCCAGCATCATCACCGGCATCACCTCGACGCCGCTGTGCCCGACCGCCAGATAGGCCAGATATTCGGTGTGGCCGGGGAAGCGGAACCCGGCATCGTAGAGCGGCTTCTTGGCGATAGGGCAGGTGACCACAGCCGCGGCCTCGCCGGCAAGGCAGGCAGCGACAGCGCGGTCGATAGCCTCGATGGTGCCGGCTGCGTTGGCGGGATCCGGCAGGCCGGGGCTGTCGATAAAGTGGGCCGCCAGTGGAACGATCGGCAAGGCATGGGCGAAGATCTGCGCCGCTTGCGCGGGAGTTGTCTCGACGATCGGCACCGACACGCCGAGGTGACTTGCCCGCGAGGCGATCAGCGCCGGATCGGCCAGCAGATAAAAGGCCGGCAAGGCAACAGCCTCGCGCGCCAGGAAGGCCGCGACGGCGATTTCAGGGCCGATGCCGGATGGATCGCCGACGCTCAACGCCAGCGCGGTCATCGCGCTGCTCACGTCAGCGCTTGACGATGCGGGCTTTCGCCTTCAGCTCGTCGACATACTTCTTGCTGAGATCCTCGGCGGCCTTGTCGTTGGACCCTTCGCTCTGGAACACCATCTGGGCAGCCTTGTCGTCGGACACTTCGCGCGAGGAGCAAATGCCAATGAACTCGACGCCGCGTTCGGTCTCTCGCGTGGTGGTGGCGCCGCCGACCTTCGTCGCCTTGATCTGCTCGGCCCAGTCGGCCGGCAGTTGCGGTGCCAGCACCCGGCCCAGATCGCGGACGGTGACGTCGATCAGGCCCTTGGCAAACTCGCGCGTCGTGTTGCAGCCATTGAAGCGGGCACGCATGGCGTCGGCCTCGCGCTTGCGCTTGGCCAACGTCGCGCTGCGTTCGGCGGGCGGTACGACGAAGATGACCTGCTGCAGCATGTACTCGGTGGCGCTTGGTTTGGCTCCGCCCTTGTCGAGCATGCGCCTGACCGCATCTTGCTCGGTCACGCTGCCGCCTTCGCCGGAACGGTAACGCGCGCTCAAGGCCTGGCTCCAAGCCATCTGGGCGCGGATGAATTCCTTGAAATGGTCCTTGCCGACACCGGACTTTTCCATGACACCGTCAAGCTGGCTGATCTGCATCTTGTTGTTGGTGGCGAAGCGCTGATAGGCAGCCTGCACCTGGGCATCGCTGATGCGGATACCAAGCCGCCTGGCCTCGGCCAAGCGCAGCGTCTGGTCGATCATTTCCTGGGCGGCGTCGCCCTTCTTGTGCTGCAGCTTCAGGAACGCGGCACGATGCGCGATATCGCCGCTGGTGACTGGTATGTCGTTGACGACGTATTTGATCTCGCTGGCGAAAGCCGGCGGCGTCATGACGGTCATTGACACGGATGTCGCCGCCACAAGCAGCGCGAACCCTGCTGAAAAGAGGTATTTCCTCATCGTTAGCATCCCAATTCTATCCCGGTCCCGCCCAATTTCGTCCTCTTCCGGGTGCGCGAATCCGTGCCAGCCCTATGCGGCAAAACGATGTCGCCGACTACTGGATGGTGTTGACTGCGTTGGTCGACGAGCCGAAATCGCCGAGGGTGCGGAACGACAGATTGAAGCCGATGCTCTGCGTCACCTCCCTGGTGTTGAGGTCGCGCGACTGCGAGTACGTCATCAGGTAGGTGAAGCAGGAATCGTTGTAGGCGAAACCGACCCCGTCCTTGACCAGCAGGCCTTCCTGCAGGTCGTAGGTTCCCGTGCCGAACACACGCCAGTTCTGGGCGAGATGTGTCGACGCTCCGAGTGTGACCTCGTGACGGTCGGTGGTGAAGCCATAGAGCGGCTGGGCCTGGATGAAGGCATATTTGGCGCTCAATGACACCGGCAGGCCCGAATAGGCAGCCTTGAACTCGGCGCGGCGAATCTCGAAGGACTGTTCGTCGAAGCGGCCGCTGACCGAGGCCGCGAAGCCGTTCGGGCTGTTGATGCCAAAGAGGCCGACATAGTCGGACGTGGTGTTCTGAAGGCCTGAATAGGCGCCGACATTGACCAGATCAGGCGCTGCGAAGGAATTCTCGCCGCCAAGCTGATAGGATTGGCCGAAAATCGCGTTGGTGCCCCAGCCATTGATATAGGAGCCGGAATAGCGCAGGCCGACATTGGCGCGCGAACCGCCTTCCACACGGTCGTAACCAGAGAACTTGTCGCGTTCGAACAGGGTGGTCGCGTCGAACACCATGCTCTGGGCGTCTTCGTTCGGGACGGAGAGGCCGCCGACATATTGTTCGTTCGGCCGCATGAAGACCTGCGCCATCGGCTCGAAGACATGGCTGGATCCGCTGGCCATGGAAAACAGCACCGGCCAGCGCATTTCGAGGCCGGCGGTTGCCATAAAGCGGGCAAAGGACGAGCGCATATCGTCCTGCTCGCCCAAATTCGTCGCCATGTGATTGATCGCGTCGAGCGAACCCGATGAGGCGTTGAGATAATCGACGTCGCCCTGCAGCGCCAGCAACGGCGTCAGCACCAGTCCCCCGTCAGTGACGAATGACCGCTTCCACTCGGTCTCGGCGGTCAGACGGCCGGATTCGCCTTCGATGCCGCGCACACGCTGTACAGGCGTAGCGGAGTTGTATGGTACATTGAATGCCTCATCGAGATCGTCGCGACGGATAATCCGCGTATTGACATTGAGCGACAGCTGGCCACCCGCGACCGAAACATCGGGAATGTAGGCATAGTCGAGCGACGGCAGCACCCAAGGCTGCTGGCCGCTGCGCGCAGCGGGATTGCTGTTTAGAGTATTTTCCTGGACGTCGAAATGCATGGCGCGCACGTCGAAATAGTTGCGGCCATTGAGGCCCGTCAGGTAAACCGACGACTGGTGAACGGCGGCGTTGTATTTGCCGATATTGTAGGTGCTGGCGAAGTTCTTGTCGGTCTGCAGCAGCACATCCCAGCCGAAATCCCAGCGCTCGTTGATCGCGAATTGCCCCTGCGTGCCCATCATGCCGCGAAACTTGTTCGGATCGCCAGCTGCACCCGAACTGACATTGCGGCCGGCGCTGTCGATGAAGGCGTCGGGATTCCGCTGCTGAATGCCGGCGATCTTCAAACTGTATTCGCCATTGTTGAAGCGCTGCCGCCACTCGGCCTCTCCAAGGAAGCCCTGCTTGGTGTAGCCGCTTCCCGTCACCGTCAGGTCATAAGTCGGCGAAAGGGCGAAATAATAGGGGATCTTGACGCTATACCCCAGGTGGCTGTTGTAGTTGACGCTCGGGATCAGGAAGCCGCTCTTGCGCTTCACCGTCGGGTCGGCGATCTCGAACGCCGGCAGGTAGGCGAGCGGAAAGCCGAAGAATTCGAAATTCGCGTTCTCGAAGCGAACCGTCTTCTTCTCGCCGTTCCAGATGATCTTCCTGGCCTTCACGCGCCAGGTCGGCGCCTTGTCGGGCTTGTCCTCGCACGGTTCGCAGGCGGTGTAGACGCCATTGTGGAAGGTGGTCAGCACGCCACCCATGCGCTCGGCGCTCTCGGCGGCGAAATAGGCCTTGTCGACGGTTTCAACGCGAAGCGCGTTGACGAAACCGTCGGCGAAATCGTCAGTAATGTCGATATGCTGTGAATTGATCTTGGTGCCGTCGCTGTTGACGATTTCAACATTACCGCTGGCAACCATCCGCTTGGTGTTGCGGTTGTAGACCACCTTCTGGGCGACGAGGCGGTTGCCGCCATAGTCGATCTGCACGCCGCCGATAGCGGTCACGGTCTGGTTGTCGTTGTTGTACTCCAGCGTGTCGGCCGCCAGCAGCATCTGCGAGCCGGACGGAACCTTGGTCGCCATGTTGCCGACATCTTGCGCGAACGAAGGCAACGGCACGCCGCAGGCAAGCAGGCACGCCAAGGCGCTCGCCGCATAGAGGCGCGCCAAATTGGCCTGCCTGTTGCTGGGCAAAAACGCCTCCCTCACTAGCCGTCTTCCTTGTATAGCAGGAAAGTCACCCCGAAGAACATAGCTACTACAACCGGCACCCAGGCGGCTATCGCAGTCGGCACGAACCCCGCCACGCCGAATGCCTTCACCAGCACCGAAACGACATAAAGCAGAAACCCGGCAACGACGCCACCCAGAATCATCGTCGCCGATTGCCCCATCCTCGCAAATCTCATTGAAACTGTTGCCGCAATCAGCGTCATGGCGACGAGGAGGAACGGCAACGCCACCAGCGAATCAAACTGCATGGCAAAGGCATTTGCCTTGAGGCCGAAGGAACGGGCAACCTCGATTTTTCCGGGTAGGTCGTAGAAGGGAATGGTTTCCGGGCGCGCCAGCCGTTCCTGTACGAATTCTGGTTTCAGATTGGTCGGCACACGATCGCTCGCCGTGGGCTGGATGGTGCCGTTCCTGAAGGTCTTCACATCCTGCAAATCCCAATAGCCGTCGCGCAGGTAAGCACGCGCGGCGTCCTTGCGCTCGACGATATTGCCTTGCGGGTCGAGGATGAAAAAGACGGCGTCGGCCATCTCCAGGCCTTGGTTGAGGATGGCCCGCGCGCCGATGATGGTGTCACCGGAACTGGTTTTCTGGCGGATCCAGGGGGCGGCATCGGCCGAAACCGTATTTGATTTGCCGGAGCGCAGCTGGGTCTCGATCTGCTCGGACCAGGAGAAGGCATGCGCGGCCAGCGGGTTGATGAGCCCCACCGACACGAAGCCGAACAGTAAAGCCCCGATGCAGCATGGCAAAAGAAACTGCCAGGCGGAAACGCCGGCGGACCGCGCGATGACCAGCTCGTAGCGCCGGTTGAGCGAAACCAGCGTCGCCATGGCCGAGAACAGGCCGACAAACGGTACCGTCTGCAGCATGATCATCGGCATCCGAAGGCCCGAAATGGCCATCGCCGTCCCATAGGTGAAGCCGGGCAGACCGGTGGTGCGACCGGACAGCTCGGTGAAGTCAATCAGGAACACCAGCGCCAGCAGGCCGATGAAGAACCAGATCGTGATCGCCACGTAGCGGAAGAAGAAATAACGGCCAAGCGTCCAGCCCATCAGCCGACCCCTTGACCTGAAGTGTCGCGCCTGGACCAACGCAATTTGAGGGCGTTCCAGCCATCACCGAGACGGCTGGCCAGGTTCGTCATCCAATCGGCCCAGGCCACCGGCAGTTCCATGGTCCGGTTGGACACGATGAACCAGATCGCCACGGCGGAAGCCACGATGGGCACGCCATAGACCATATAGGCATATTGCGGAATCTCGTCGGCCTTGCTGGCGGCAAAGAAGCCAAGCCAGCGTACGAACAGGGATATCGCGATGGCCGTGATCAACGGATTGACGCGCGCCTCGCGATGCGAGCGCGCGTCCCCCGCGACCGCGAGCGCGATCAGGGCAAAGACCATCGAATAGGTCCATTCCGAAAACCGCTGGTTGATTTCGGCACGGTATTCGTTGGGGATTTGTTGAAAATTCTTGTCGTTTGGGCTTGGATTGAGCAGGTACTGGGTGGTCTGGTCCTTCGGCAGGAGCGTCACCTGGCCGGCCGCCGACATGAAGGCCGACATGTCGAAGGCATAGGAGGTGAATCGGATAACCGACAGGTCGCCGGTTAGCGTTTTGCGGTGGATGACGCCGTCATTCATCATCAGCACCTTTTCGCCGCCGCGTTCGACGATGCTGCCGGTCTTGGCGTAATAGACGAGATTGACACCTTCCTCACGCGAATCGGCGACGAAGATTCCGCCCAGGCGATTGTTGGGAAGCCGCTCGCCGATCTGCAGGAACAGCCCGTCCTCGATCTTTCGGAATGTGCCTTCCTGTATGATCAGCGACAACAGGTCCGCGCGCGACTCCGCCACCAGGGCGCGATTTTTCTGCCGCGCATAGGGGTCTATGCCATTGTCGACCGCAAAGGAAAAAACGCTGGCCGCAAGGGCGAGAAGCATGATTGGCCGCACGATCGTCCAGCGTGAGGCGCCCGCGGCGTTGACGACGGCGAGCTCGGAATCCGAATTCATGACGCTGAGTGTCTGGGCGACCGCCACCACCAGCGCGAAAGGCACGACGATCGGGATGATCGAGGGAAGGATGAGGGCCGCGACCTCGAAGAAGGTCAGTGACGACTGGCCGCTGTCGGTGACCAGATCGATTTTGGCCAGCACCTGCGTCGTCCACACGATGGCCAGCGTCCAGACCAGCGCCGCCAGGAAGACCACGAAAGCGCGGCGCATGATGTAGCGTTCAATGACCTTCATGAAGGCTTTACTCGATTTTCTCGAACGGCATCATGCCACCACGCTAAGGGTAGCTGTCCGGCGACGCCCGCACAACTGGCTCCATTGGGCCACATCAGGCAGGCGATCCGGTTCCCGTCCCACGTCGCGTGCCGCAGTGGACCGGAGTGTCGGCGGCAATGGATAAGAAAGGGCGAACATCGATGGTTAACAACAAGTTGCGGCTAAAAGCGGCGCCGTGCCGCGACGAATCGCCATCGATTCCGTGTGTCATATGGGTAGCCATTTTGGCAAAGTCTTGCCAAATGCCGGAAAACGACCAAATGTCGCGGATCGCTTCAAACCGCTTCGCGCAATTTCACGCAATCCCCGAAAGCAGGACATGATGAACCAGAGACCGTCGATCGCCTTTGCAAAATTCGCCGCGCCTCAGGCGTCGGCGAACAGGAAGGGCACGGTCTTCGTGCTGTCGGCGGATGACGGTGGCCTGAGTGATGCGGCCAAGGCTTACGATCCCGGCAAGACGCTGGAACGCGCTTTCCCGGTCGCCGAGTTTAACGGGAAGTTCGCCGGCGTCGTCGAAATGCTGGCGCCGGAAGGAACATCGCTCGACAGGCTAGTCGCGATCGGCGCCGGCAAGACGTCGGGGCTTGACGAATATGCATGGTTGAAGCTCGGCGGCACCATTGCGGCGTCGCTGCGCAAGGCAACCGATGTGGCGGTGGTGCTGGACCTCGTCGGGGCCTCGCCCAATGGCAAGGACGCCGCCGCCCTCGCGGCGGGTATTCTCCTGCGCAGCTATTCCTTCGACAAGTACAAGACCAGAAAGGACAAGGACGACGCAAAGTCCGATCCGGAGAAGCCGATCAAGGTCACAATCCACACCGCCGACCCGGCGGGCGCCAGGAAGGCGTTCACGGATGCCGAGGCCGTGATGGATGGCGTGCTTCTGGCGCGCGACCTTGTCAACGAACCGGCCAACGTGCTGGGGCCCGTCGAGTTCGCCGCCCGCGCCAAGGAACTCGAGGCGATCGGCGTCAAGGTCGAGATCCTGACCGAGAAGGAGATGAAGAAGCTCGGCATGGGCTCGCTGCTCGGTGTCGCGCAGGGCTCCCCCCGCGGCGCCCGAATGGCCGTCATGCAGTGGAACGGCGGCAAACCCAAGGACAACCCCGTCGCCTTCGTCGGCAAGGGCGTCACCTTCGACACCGGCGGCAATTCGATGAAACCGGCGTCGGGCATGGAGGACATGAAGGGCGACATGGGTGGCGCCGCGGCCGTAACAGGGCTGATGCATGCCTTGGCCGCGCGCAAGGCAAAGGCCAATGTCGTCGGCATTATCGGGCTGGTGGAAAATGCCGTCGACGGCCACGCGCAGCGTCCTGGCGACATCGTCACCTCGATGTCGGGACAGACCATCGAGGTGCTCAACACCGACGCCGAAGGGCGCCTCGTGCTGGCCGATGCGCTCTGGTACTGCAACGACCGCTTCCAGCCGAAGTTCATGATCAATCTGGCGACGCTGACTGGTGCCATCATGGTCGCGCTCGGTCAGAATTATGCCGGCCTGTTCTCCAACAATGACGAACTGTCGGAGAGGCTGGTGGCAGCGGGACAGTCGACGCAGGAGCGCCTGTGGCGCATGCCGCTTGGCGCCGAATACGACAAGCTGATCGATTCCAAGAACGCCGACATGAAGAACATCGGCGGCCGCTACGGCGGTGCCATCATCGCCGCGCAGTTCCTGCAGCGCTTCGTCAAGGACACGGCCTGGGCGCATCTCGACATCGCCGGCACGGCAATGGGCTCGCCATCGAACGAGATCAACCAGTCCTGGGGGTCAGGCTTCGGCGTGCGGCTGCTCGATCGGCTGGTGCGTGACCATTACGAGAGCTGACCTCGATCCATGGCCGAGGTGCTGTTCTATCATCTGACCGAATCGACACTGGAGGATGCGCTGCCTGGTCTGCTGGAGCGCAGCATCGATCGTGGCTGGCGCGCCGTGGTGCAGACCGGCACCGAGGAACGGCGCGACGCGCTAGACCAGCATCTGTGGACATTTCGCGATGATTCCTTCCTCGCCCATGCCAGCGACCGCGAAGTCTATCCCGCTGAGCAGCCGATCCTGTTGACCACCGGCGAAGCCAACCCGAACGCGGCGCAGATACGTTTCCTGGTCGACGGGGCCACGCCGCCGGATCTCGGCGGCTACGAGCGCGCCGTGTTCCTGTTCGACGGCCATGATGCCGCCCAGGTCGAGGCGGCCCGGGGGCACTGGAAGGCGATGAAGGACGCCGGCCATGCCGTGACCTACTGGCAGCAGACGCCCGATCGCCGCTGGGAGCGCAAGGCCTAGGCACGTCACGTGATGATGCAGAGGCCCGCCGATGGCCGGCCTCTGCATGTCGCCGGTGGACTTACTGCCCAGCCATTTCCTTCTTGAATGTGTCGAAATCGATCTGCATGCCATTGAAGATGGTGCTCCAGTGGCGGGTCAGCGCCGCCATCGCCACAGCTTCCTGGATTTCCTCATCGGTGGCGCCGGCGCGCTTGGCATCCTGCGTGTCCGACCAGATGCAATAGTTACACGGAATTTGCGCCGCCACCGCCAGCGAAATCAGCGACTTGACCTTTGGCGGCAGTGCCGTCTTGTCGCTAAGTTCGATGGCCTTGACCTCGGCCCAGGCACCGGGCAGACCGGCTTTGGGAAACTGTTTCACAAAGCTTGGCACACCGCCCATGGTCGACTGGATGTCCTTGATGGTTGCATCATATTCATCGGCATGGGCCGGCGCTGCTCCGAGCGACAGGACGCAGGCCGCGGTGGTGAAAAGGAACGCACGGCGGATGGAAGATTGCACGGATTCGGCGATGCGACGGTTCGACATGGTTTTCTCCTCTGGTCTTTTCTAGCCTTACGATGTAAGGTGCGCGGAAGATGAACCTTACAGTGTAAGCTGTCAAGCGACGCCATGGACTCAGAGATCAAAAAAAAGCGAACCCGCGGTCGGCTGTCCCGCGAGATGATCGAGGACGCCGCCTTCGAGGTGATCGAGCGGGAGGGGTTCGCCGGCTTTTCGACGCGCAAACTGGCGGCGGTGCTCGGCTGCGAGGCGATGAGCATCTACCACCACTTTCCGTCCATGACGCATCTGTTCGAGGCGATGGTCGACAGGCTGGTCGGCCCGCTGGAGATGCCGGATCCCGGCTTGCCATGGCGTCAACGGATGCGCATGGCCATATTGGATTATCGCCGGATCGGTCGCGAGCATCCGGCCTTCGCGACGTATTTCCTGACCTACCGCATGAATTCGCCCATTTGCCTTGCCTATCTGGACGGCATCATCGGGCTGTTCAAGGACGGCGGCTTCGACCAGGAGGCGACTGCGAGGCTGTTCCGCGCGGTTGGCTATTATCTGACCGGCGCGGTGCTCGACGAAACAGCCGGGTACGCCAAGGGCCCATCGGCCGCCACCCCCGTCAGCAACGAGGAGCTTGGGCGTAATTTTCCCAATGTCGCCGCTGCCGGCCGTTACTTTGGCAAGGCGGAGTTCGACAAGACGTTCGAGCTTGGGCTCGATATGCTGCTGGATGAAATGGAACGCTTGCGCGACGGCGCCAAGGCAAGCCGGTTGTCCGGCGAGATCTGACCAAGTGACTGTCTGAATGCGATGCCGACGATATACCGATGCGGGCGGTCGATCTTGTCTTGCGCTCCGGGGCGGGCGAAGCCGAAGCCGCGCGCGGCCGATCGGCTTATCCCTGATGGCGGTTGGCTTGATCGGTTTCCTGTCCTTGCATTTCGGTGGCGGCCGGCCGAAAAGTCCAAACTCGCAACCGCCGCCGCGCTGGGGCAGGGGAGCTTCATGAACTACCGCCACGCCTATCACGCCGGCAATTTCGCTGACGTCGTCAAGCATGTCGTGCTGACGCGTCTGCTCGAATATCTGAAGCAGAAGGACAAGGCGTTTCGCGTCATCGACACCCATGCCGGCATCGGCCGCTACGACCTGTCATCACCCGAAGCGCAAAAGACAGGCGAGTGGCAGGGCGGCATCGGCCGGCTGATCGACGCCTCGTTCGATGCCAAGGTGGCGGCGCTGTTGGCGCCTTATCTCGGCACGGTGCGGTCGCTCAATCCCGAGGGCGGTGTGAAGAAGTATCCGGGTTCGCCGCTGCTCGCACGCAATCTCCTGCGCAAGCAGGATCGATTGTCGGCGATCGAGCTGCACCCGAAAGACGCGGTGAAGCTGAAGGCGGAATTCGCCGACGATTTCCAGACCCGGGTGATGGAACTCGATGGCTGGCTGACGCTGGGCGCGCATCTGCCGCCAAAGGAGAAACGCGGGCTGGTGCTCGTCGATCCGCCCTTCGAAGAAGAGGGCGAGTTCGGCCGCCTCGTCGACGGGCTGGTCAAGGCGCACAGGCGCTGGCCTGGCGGCATCTATGCGCTGTGGTATCCGATCAAGGACCGCAAGGCGATCATCGCCTTCAGGAAAGCGCTGAAGCAATCCGGCATCCCGAAAATCCTCGACATAGAATTCGAGATCAGGCCGGCTTCGTCGGAACCCAGCCTCGACGGCAGCGGCATGGTAGTGGTCAATCCGCCCTTCACGCTGGAAGGCGAATTGCGAACCGTGCTGCCGGCATTGCACAGATTGCTCGCCGTGGAAAAGCCGGCGCACTGGTCGCTGGAATGGCTGGTCGGCGAGCAGGCTTGATTTGGAACGGCCGTTTTGCGGTGCGTTGTCCTGGTGAACTTCGCTATTGTTGGCAATTGCAAGCGCCGATTTCTGGAAACCATTGTTTCGGCAACCGCTTGACCGCCGCCAAGCGAATCCGCACAGTGCGCGCAATCGACCTTGAGAGGCTGCCATGACTCGCTTCGCCAAATCCGCACTTGCTGCCCTGATTTCGCTCTGCACCCCCTTTACCGCGCCTCTCGGCGTAACGCAGGCCGTTCACGCCGCCGATGTCATAGGCATCTATTCCGAGGACGACGGCAGCATCTGTGGTGAGTCATGGGTGCTGAACAAGATCACCCATCGCTTCGCCTACCAGGTGCATCACGTGCCGCATCTGCCCGACGTCGCGATCACCGATTTTCACAACATTCACCAGCACCGATATCAGCTGGCGAGCGAGCAATGGCCGATCGGCCGTCACTATTGCCGGGCAACCGTCAGTCTGTCGGACGGCCGTGACCGGTCGATCTTCTATCTGATCGAGGAAGGCCAGGGCTTTGCCTCGATCGGCGACAACGTCGAATTCTGCGTCTCGGGCTTTGACCGCTGGATGGTCTACAACGGCCGCTGCCGCGTTCTGCGCTGAACGCGTCTCTTCCTCGGATGATTTTCGCGCCTGCGACCTGAAGGGGTCGCAGGCGTTTTTGCGTCCTGCGTTGACCGAAGGTGCGATCGCACGCGCCGGGTCAATCGCTCGGCAGGTCATGATCGGCGCCGGCGTTGCCGTGGTCGTTGCACGATGGGAGCGTCCGCTCGGCCGTAGAGCTATTTCCTGCGTTGCGTCGCCTGGGCCTGGTCGATGATCTTGCGAAGAAAGGCCATGTGACCGCGAAAGGCCCGCCGCCCAATCGTCGTTGCCTTGACTCGGGTCTGCGGCCGCCGCCCGACGAAGAGCTTTTCAATCTCGACATAGCCTGCCCTCGCCAGCGTATCGAGGTGCGCGCCGAGATTCCCGTCGGTGGTTTCGATCATCGCCTTCAGCCGCGTGAATTCCAGCGCCTCGCGCCTTTCGAGCCTATTCAGAACAGTCATGATCCTGAGCCGTGTACTCTGGTGGATGATGTCGTCGGCGCTCATCTATGGGCTCCAATACAGCAAGGCTTTGAGCTTTCCCACGTGGCTCGGCGATCTCGGGCAGCAGCGGTTGTGGGACCGACATCGAAGCTCTTAGTTTTCGACAGAATACTCCATTGTACAGAGTTATCTGTCAATTTTCCAACCGGCAATGAAACGGCGCTTGACAAGGTGATCTCCAGATCGGTCGTCGCATTGCGTTCGTGAGCTGCATCGATCGTCCAGCTGTAAAAGAAGATCGCCTCGATAAGGCTGCAGCTCATGATGTTCGTGATCGAAGATCAATGCGCGAAACTATTAGCTATCTTCGAAGGTTCACGGCGGGCTTGGTCCCGCAGCGCATCGAGAATGCCGGTGTCAAATCGCGGGCGATATCCAAAGATGACGCCGCGTTTTTGCGATGATGAGTGCGATCGTGTGCCGATCGCAACCAAAATTTAAGCTGAGAGAATCATATCATTGCTTCGCTGGCTAGCGAGCCGCGAGTCAGATATGCATTGCGCGCTGGGGTCATTCACGGCCATCGGCATAACGTGAAGGGGCATGACATGGCTAAGCAGTCATCTAAAGCGCCGGCATCCAAGACACCGGCAAAGAAAGCACCCGCAAAAGCAGTCGCGGCGAAGGCCGCAACGGCAGTGAAGAAAGCAGCGCCCGCCGCCAAGCCGAAGGCAGCCGCGGCCAAGGCTCCGGCGAAGAAACCCGCAGCCGCGGCGAAGGCTGCTGTGAAGCCGGCGGCGAAGAAAGCAGCGCCTGCGAAGGCAGCGGTAAAGCCGGCGGCAAAAGCAGCCCCAGCGAAGAAACCGGCAGCGGCGAAGGCGGCGGCAAAGCCCGCAGCCAAGAAGGCGGCACCCGCCAAGGCAGCGGCAAAGCCGGTCGCGAAGGCCGCGGCAAAGCCGGCTGCGAAAGCCGCCGCCGCCGCGACCAAGCCAGCGGTGAAGAAAGCGGCCGCGCCGAAGGCCAAGGCAGCGCCTGCGAAGGCGAAAGCTCCGGCCAGGAAGTAGACCGAGCCGTTGGGGCGTCGCGTGTCCTTCGGACACGGCAAGGACGCTCTGACGCTCTGGATCGAAGTATATTCGGCAGTTGGTTCAGCCCTTGGGCTGAACGTCGGAAGGGACCGAGGGCAAGCAAAGCGAGGCGCCGTTTGGCTGCCCCGCTCGCCCGATCCAATTGTGTGGTTGCAGCGGTCGCCGGAGGTTCCCCCCGGGGGGCAATGCCTGGATCCGTGAAGCGTGAAATGCAGGTTCAAAATCCTGTCAGCCTGTTCGTCGTCACTTGCTCGCGTCTCCAGCGTACCGGTCTGTAAGCTTGTCGTGATGTCTGGTCGGAAGCCGCAATCGGTTTCTGGTAGCTGTTTTTTGCGCTCTGCCGGTTGATCACGAGTGCCCGTCCAGTCAACACTGGACGCCTGCAAACAGGAAACCGATCATGCCGAAGCTGCTCTACGCCTCCTCCTCTCCCTACAGCTCCAAGGTAAGGATGGCCGCGGCCTATGCCGGAATCGCCATCGAGCACGTGCCGGTCAAGACCGAGGACAGGCCAGCCGAATTAATCGGTGCCAATCCACTCGGCAAGATCCCGGTGCTGGTGCTCGACGACGGCCGTTCGGTTCATGACAGTCGTGCCATCACCCAGCACCTCAACCGGATTTCGAAGAACGCGCTGTTTCCGCGCAATCCCGACAAGCGGCTGGAAGCGGAAGTGCTGGAGGCGCTGGCCGACGGCATCTGCGATTGCGCGCTGTCGATGGTCTATGAGCGCCGCACCCGGCCTGAAGAAATGGTCTATCAGCCCTGGCTCGACCGCCAATGGGCGAAGATCAGCACCGCACTCGACCTGCTCAACGCCAATCCGCCTAAACTGCCGAAGAAGATCACCGCCGGCCAGATCGCGTTGCGCGCCTGCCTTGGCTACCTCGCGCTGCGCTTTGCCGGCAAATGGGAAAAGGGCCGTGGCCGGCTGACGCGTTGGGCGGCGCGTTTCGACGAGAAATTTCCGGAACTGAAGCCCCTCATTCCGGCGTGAGGCTGCCGCCATAAAAAAAGCCGGGCGCGAGGCCCGGCTTTTTCGTGTCGTGGCTTGGACGACTTAGAACTTCATACCGACGCCAAAGGTGACGCGGTTGTCGGTCGCCTTGACCTTGCCGATACCACCACCGAAGTCCTTGCTGCCGAAATCGGTGTAGCGATACTCGACGCGGCCGAACACATTGTCGGTCAGCTTGATATCGGTGCCGAGACCCGCGGTCCAGCCGATCATGGTGGCGGTGTCGCTGGCGGGAATGACGGAGTCCTCTACCTTCAGGCTTCTGCCGGCGAGACCGCCGGTGCCGTAGAGCAGGATTTCCGGGGTCACCGCGTAGCCGAGACGGGCACGCAGCGAGCCTTCGAAGCCGCCCTTCGAGTGGATGCCGTTGTCGTCGCCCTTGACGCCGTCGTAGCCGAGCTCGGCTTCACCGCCGTAGACGAAGTTCTCCTGCTGCCACTGATAGCCGCCGAAGACGCTGCCGATGAAACCCTTGGTATCGGTCGAAACGCCGAAGTCCTTCTCCTTGGTACGGCCGCTGAAGCCATAGCCAACATTGATACCGGCATAGGGGCCGGCCCACGAAGCGACAGGAAGTTCGGCAACCGGAGCGGGTGCCGGCGGCTCTTCCCGGACGACGTCCGCGGCATAGGCGGTACCACCGAGGGCAAAGAGCCCGAGCGCAACAGCCAGCGGCCGTGCGAATTTAAGATTGGCTTGCATTCTTCTTTACTCCTTAAGCCACAGGACACAGGCTTGTTTCTCACGATCGCCATCGACCCGCCCGGGGGGTGAAACGGATCTGGCGTTCGTCGGTTCCAAATGTCGTGTCAAAATGCGGCTGAACCGAACCTGAACTTGGGTCATTACCCGGCACGAATGAGGCAGAAACTTGACGTTGCATCTTCGCAACAGCGAAATGTCAGCAATCGGAGGGCGTTACGCTGCACACGGCTTGGTACAAGGAGTCCGGCGTCCTATATTGGGCGATGGCTGGCTTTCGTCGAGAAGCGAGTCGAGAGCCCGTCCAGCCGTTTCGCCACAATGCTGCCCCAGGTGCGAACGCCGTTTAACAGATGACAGGCCATATTTTGCCGGCACCGTCTTTTCGTGCCGAAACCGAGGATTGACACACGATGAGCAATGCCACCGCGGCACTGGTGACCGGCGGGGCGAAACGGATCGGCAAGGCGATCGTTGAAGATCTCGCTGGCCATGGCTTTGCGGTCGCCATCCATTCCAATCGCTCGCATGATGAGGCGGATGCATTGGCGGCGCGGATCAACAAGGCAGGCGGCAGGGCCGCGGCGGTCGGCGCCGATCTAACCGACATGGCCGATGTGGCCGGCCTGATCGGCCAGGCTCAGGCAGCGCTCGGGCCGATCTCGCTTCTGGTCAACAATGCTTCCCTCTTCGTCGATGATTCGGTCGAGGATTTTGACTGGCAGTCCTGGGACCGCCATTTCGCCATCCATGTCAAAGCGCCGGCGCTGTTGGCGCAGAGCTTCGTCCGGTCCTTGCCGGATGGACAGGAAGGGCTGATCGTCAACATCATCGACCAGCGCGTCTGGCGGCCGACACCGCGCTATTTCTCTTATGCGCTTTCGAAATCGGCGCTGTGGACGCAGACAGAGATGTTGGCCCAGGCGCTCGGTCCGCGAATCCGTGTTAATGCGATCGGTCCAGGCCCGACGCTTAAGAATCAGCGTCAGAATGATTCTGATTTTGACGCACAGGTCGCTGGTCTGATTCTGAAGCGCGGCCCGGAATTGCCGGAATTCGGCGCCACCATTCGCTATCTCTGGGAGGCGCGCTCAGTTACCGGCCAGATGATCGCGCTCGATGGCGGCCAGCATCTTGCATGGCAGACGCCCGATGTGACAGGCATGACGGAATGAATCCCTTGGATACCAAGAACAAGGCGCGCGCTGGCGCCGATGACCTTCCTCCCGAAATCGACATCGAGGATGAGGCACTCGAGGAGATCGTCGAACCGGCGGGCCCCGATATTGCCTTCACCGCCATCGACTGGACACCGCATGCCGGCGACACCGAGGGCCAGGTCGGCGCCGAGGTCATCCAGACCCTGGTCAAGCGGCTGCCAAATGCGCCCGGTGTCTATCGCATGATGAATGCCACCGGCGACGTTCTCTATGTCGGCAAGGCGCGCAGCCTGAAGAAACGCGTCACCAACTACGCGCAAGGACGCTTCCACACCGCCCGGATCGGCCGCATGGTGCGCGAGACCGCGACGATGGAGTTCGTCGTCACCCGCACCGAGATCGAAGCGCTGCTGCTTGAAGCCAATCTTATCAAGCGATTGCGGCCGCGATTCAATGTGCTGATGCGGGACGACAAGTCGTTCCCCTATATTCTTCTGACCGGTGATCATGTGTCGCCCGGAATCTACAAACATCGCGGGGCGCGATCGCGAAAAGGCGACTATTTCGGTCCGTTTGCTTCGGCCGGTGCCGTCGGCCGCACCATCAATTCGCTGCAGCGCGCCTTCCTGCTGCGCAGCTGCACCAACTCGTTCTACGAAAACCGCACGCGACCTTGCCTGCTCTACCAGATCAAGCGTTGCGCCGGCCCCTGCACGGGCGAAATCTCGCATGAGGGCTATGCTGAGCTCGTCGCCGAAGCGAAGGACTTTCTCTCGGGCCGCAGCCAGAAGGTGAAGACCGAGATTTCGGCCGCCATGCAGCAGGCGTCGCAAGACCTCGATTTCGAGCGCGCCGCAATCTATCGCGACCGGCTGGCCGCACTGTCGCATGTGCAGAGCCATCAGGGCATCAACCCGGCGACCGTCGATGAGGCCGATGTCTTCGCCATCCATCAGGAAGGGGGGCAGACCTGTATCCAGGTGTTCTTCTTCCGCACCGGACAGAACTGGGGCAACCGCGCCTATTTCCCCAAGGCCGATCCCGCGCTGGAGGGATCAGAAGTGTTGGGCTCGTTCCTGGCGCAGTTTTACGACGACAAGCCGACGCCACGCGCCATTCTGCTGTCGCACGGGGTCGAGGACCAGGAATTGCTGGCCGAGGCGCTTTCCACCCGCGCCGGCCGCAAGGTGGCCATCTCGGTGCCGCAGCGCGGCGAGAAAAAGGACCTGACCGACAATGCCTTGCAGAATGCGCGTGAGGCGCTTGGCAGGCGGCTGGCCGAAACCTCGACGCAAGGCCGGCTGCTTGCCGGTTTCGCCGAGACGTTCGGCCTGGCCAAGCCGCCCGTGCGCATCGAAGTCTATGACAATTCGCACATCATGGGCACCAACGCCGTTGGCGCTATGGTCGTCGCCGGGCCGGAAGGTTTTGTGAAAAACCAGTACCGGAAATTCAACATCCGCTCGACCGAGATCACGCCCGGCGACGATTTCGGCATGATGCGCGAGGTGATGGAGCGGCGCTTTTCGCGGCTGCTCAAGGAACATGGTGATGCCGTGGCCGACAACGCTGCTGCCGACGAAGCGGGCGACGACATTGAGGAGGATATCTCCGGCAGCTTCCCGGCCTGGCCCGACGTCATCCTGATCGACGGCGGTCAGGGCCAGATGACGGCGGTGCGCAAGATCCTCTCGGATCTCGGCATAGAAGACCGCGTCATGGCCATCGGCATCGCCAAGGGGCAGGACCGCGACGCCGGCCGCGAGCGCTTCTTCGTCAAGGGCAGGGATTCGTTCTCGCTGCCGGTTCGCGACCCCGTGCTCTATTTCGTCCAGCGGCTGCGCGACGAGGTTCACCGTTTCGCCATCGGCTCGCACCGGGCCCGCCGCAAAAAGGAAATGGTCAAGAGTCCGCTCGACGAGATCTCCGGTATCGGCCCCGGCCGCAAGCGCGCCCTCCTGCTGCATTTCGGCACCGCAAAGGCGGTCAGCCGCGCCGCGATCGAGGATCTGAGGAAGGTCGACGGCATTTCCGAGCAGGTGGCGAGGCTGGTCTATAATCACTTCCATGAGAGCTGATGCATGTCACCCGAATGTGCATGGTTGTTTTGGCACAGCGACATGTATGAAGGGGAAGAACGCACGTCTTTCCGAAATGGAGTGCGGTTTTAGGACAGCGTGTGAGGTTTCCCGTTATTTTCGGCTGGCCAATCGATTTTGGCCTGTTGACCCCCCACATTCGCATCTGATTTGAGTACGCAGGCAGAAAGAGTCCTTGAAGACATGGCCCAGCGCGCATTCAACCTGCCTAACATACTCACCTACGCCCGCATCATCGCGGTGCCGTTGGTCGTGCTGTGTTTTTTCCTCGAAGGTCATCTGAAATCCAGCGACTTCGCCCGCTGGTCGGCACTGATCATTTTCCTGCTGGCATCAGTCACCGATTATTTCGACGGCTATTTTGCGCGCGCCTGGCAGCAGACCTCCAACATCGGCAAGATGCTCGATCCGATCGCCGACAAGCTGCTGGTCGCCACGTGCCTTTTGCTGCTGGCGGCGGATACCGATCGTCATGCCGGCATCGCCGGCTGGTCGTTGTGGGCGGCAATCATCATCCTGTGCCGCGAGATCCTGGTTTCCGGTCTGCGTGAATATCTGGCGGCGCTCAAGGTCTCGGTGCCGGTGACGCAGCTTGCCAAATGGAAGACCACCATCCAGATGGTCGCGATCGCCTTCCTGCTGGCCGGCCCGGCCGGCGACAAGATCTTCCCGCTGACCACGCAGACCGGCCTTGTGCTGCTGTGGATCGCGGCACTGGTTACGCTCTACACCGGCTACGACTATTTCCGCGCCGGCCTCAAGCACATCATGGACGAGTGAGATGACGACCCGCCTCATCTATTTCGCCTGGGTTCGCGAGCGGATCGGCACATCGGAGGAAGATGTCGAATTGCCCGTCGGCATTGAGACGGTCGCCGACCTCCTGCGCTGGCTGCAATCGCGCGGCGAGGGCTATGAGCATGCGCTGCAATATCCCGACGTGATCCGTGTTGCTATCAACCAGGAACATGTCGACCACCACGAGAAGATATCCGGCGCGCGCGAGATCGCCCTGTTTCCGCCAATGACGGGAGGATGACTCATGTCGGCCGTTCTGGCGCCGACCGTGCGCATCCAGCGCCAGGATTTCGACGTCGCCGCCGAGATCGCCGGGCTCACGCAAGGCCGCGCCGACATTGGTGCCGTGGTCACCTTTTCCGGCCTCTGCCGGGACGAGCAGGGCGCGCTAGCGGCGCTTGAACTGGAGCACTATCCCGGCATGGCGGAGGCCGAGATCGGCCGCATCGCCACCGAGGCGGTTCAGCGCTGGCCGCTGCAGGGCCTCACGGTCATCCACCGCCATGGCAAGATCGCGCCGGGTGAGAATATCGTGCTGGTGGTTGCCGCCTCGGCGCACCGCCAGGCCGCATTCGAAGCGGCGAACTTCCTGATGGACTATCTGAAATCGCGTGCTCCCTTCTGGAAGAAGGAGCATCGTGTTGACGGTTCGGAGGGTGGCTGGGTCGAGGCCAAGCAAACCGACGTCAAGGCCGCGCAGCGCTGGAAATCACCAGAATAAAATCCCGCCGCAGCCATGCATTGACCGCAATCCTTTGGCCAATTCAACGACCGTTGGTCGGCCCGGGCATCGGCAGCCCGGAGCATTGGGAGCCCGTGGCAAGGGAGATGGTCATGCTGGACAGGCTCGCGGAGTTCTTCGTCTTCGGCTTTGTGCCGCTGGTCGTCGGCATCCTGGCGGTGCCTGAACTCTCCTTGGTCGCCGAAAAGGCGGTGCGGGGCGAGGTGATCTATCGCGAGCGCATCGCCTTGCCGCCCAGTGCCGTGCTCTCCGTCCAGCTTGCCGATGTCTCGCTGGCCGACGCGCCGGCTAGGATCATCGGCGAACAGAAGATCAAACCTGCCGGTCAGGTGCCGATCAGCTTCGAGATCAAATTCGACCCTTCTACCATCCGGCCACAGATGACCTACGCCCTGCGGGCCCGCATCACCGTCGACGGCAGGCTGATGTTCATTTCCGATCTGCGCCACCAGCTCGATCCGCTGACCGACGTGCCCCAGACCATCGTGCTCAAGACGGTCGCGCCGAGTGGCGAGCCGGCGGCTTCCGTCTTTGATCAGCTTTGGGTGGTCGACTATGTCGACGGCGTCGGCGCCATCACCGCGCCGCAGGTGACGTTCAAGGTCAGCGAGGCCGGCAAGGCCGGCGGCAGCGGCCCATGCAACAGCTATTTCGCCACAGCGAAGGTCGATGGCCAGGCAATCGCGATCAGCGGCATCGGGTCGACCTACAAGGCCTGCGCGCCCGAGGTGATGGCCGAGGAAAAGGCGTTGTTCGATGCGTTGGCCAAGGCGGCGTCATACAAGGTCGATGCCGGAAAGCTCGCCATCGCCGACAAGGACGGACGCGAAATCCTGCGCTTCAGCGCTGCAAGCTGAGTTCTCACTTTGCCGGTACGAACTCATGAAAGATGCGCCGGGGAGCTTCAGACGATATCCCTATACGAAAAAAGGCCAGCATTTCGCCGGCCTTTCAGCATGATTTGCGATATGGGCTATCGGCTCAGCCGACGATTTCGGTGTCCGAGAACCAGTACTTGATCTCCTGCGCGGCGGTTTCCGGCGCGTCGGAGCCGTGCACCGAATTCTCGCCGATCGACAGCGCATGCACCTTGCGGATGGTGCCTTCGGCAGCGTTGGCCGGGTTGGTGGCGCCCATCACTTCACGATTCTTGGCAATGGCATTCTCGCCTTCCAGCACCTGGACGATCGTCGGTGCCGACGACATGAACTCGACCAGTTCGCCGAAGAACGGGCGGTCCTTGTGGACGGCATAAAAACCCTCAGCCTCACGGCGGCTCATCCACACCCGGCGCGAAGCGATGACGCGCAGGCCGGCGTCCTCGAGCATCTTGGTGATGGCGCCGGTGAGGTTGCGCCGCGTTGCGTCCGGCTTGATCATCGAGAAGGTGCGTTCGAGCGCCATGGGTCGTCCTTGTCTGGAGAATGGAATGGAGAGTGGCGGGCTCTATACAAGCCGCCCGGCCCATTGCCAAGGGGTGAGGCCAAAGGATGAGGAATGGTCTACGAAACGGACGGGAAGGCGATTGCCTGGCTTTCCGAATGACGAATGGTGATTGAAAGGTCCGGTGGACCTTTCAAAGGACTTTGAACGCCCGAGGGGCAGGGAGCGACAGCGCAGGGCACGCCGTGCGGCGGGTTGAAGTTCAGATCGATGCCGACGAGCTGCAAGGCAAGTTGAGACCAAATGGCTGCAATATCAGGCTTTGCTTGCTATAGTCGCGTCTCGGCGCCGCGCTGAAGTCGGCCCGAATGGAGACAGTATGACTATGGCAGACGATCGTCAGGAGCGCATTCGCAACCGAGCCCATAAGATCTGGCAGGAAGAGGGGCAACCGGCCGGCCAGCACGAACGCCACTGGCATCAGGCGACAGCCGACATCGACCGGGAAGATGCTACGGGAACGTCGTCGGCAGCCAAAAAGCCCGCCAAAAAGGCAACGGGCGCTGTCAAGGCAAAAGCCGCGCCCAAGGAGGCGAAGGCCGCCAAGAAGACCAGCAAGCCAAAAAAGGCAGCCAAGTAGGCCTGGCCGTCTCCGCTGCCGGCTCTTTGACGGCAGAGTGACCGCGCTTGCCTTGCGGCAGGTCGGGCGTCAGGCCGCTGCGGCGACCTTTCGCCCGAGCCCGCCATGCAGGTCGAGGCAGCGGTCGAACCATTGTGCCACCACGTCGCCGTCGTCGAGCAGCTGATAGGACGTCGCGATGCGCGCCCATTGCAGCGCGCCGAAGACGATATAGTCGGCAAACAGCGGCGAGGCACCGCCGATGAATGGCTGGTAGCTCAGCATCGAGCGCAACGGCTCCAGCGAAGCCCTGAAAGTGCCGAGCCCGGCTTCTCGCGCAGCCTTCGCCTCTTCCAGTTTCTTGCCCAGGCGCTGTTCCCGGCTTTGCCGGAAATACGCGCCATTCGTCTCGTCCTGCATGGCATGCAGATCCACGATCGCTGCGGTGGTCACATAGGGGTGGATGGTCGATTGCGACCAGCGTTCGATGAACCGCGCCATCGCCTTGCCGCCATCGCCGCCAAAAAGCGTGGGACGATCCGGATAGGCCTCCTCGAGATAGAGCGCGATAGCGAAGGAATCGATGACGACCTTGTCGCCGTCGCGGATCACCGGAAGGGTTTTCGAAACGCCGCCTTCGATGGTGGGCACCTCAAGAAAACGCGTCGGCGCGGTCGCGATATCGAGCCCCTTATGGGCCAGAGCCATCGTAGCCTTCCAGCAATGCGGACTGAACGGACGGTTCTCGTCGCGCCCGACGAGATCATAAAGCAGAATGGTCATTGGCGTCGGCCCCTTTGCGGTCTAGGTATCGCCCGAAACGCGGCGGCGGGAGAAGAGATGAAACAGCACTTCATGATGTTTGCGGCGTACAATCAATGGGCCAATGGCCGCATCTATGATGCCGCCGCCGATCTCGATGAAGAAGAATTCAATCGCCATGTTGGCGCTTTCTTCGGCTCGCTGATGGGCACGCTCAACCATCTGCTCGTCGCCGATCGCATATGGATGAAGCGCTTCACCGGCGAAGGCGATGCGCCGACCGCGCTGGACGCGATACTGCATCGCGCCTTGCCGAAGCTGCGGTTGGCGCGCGAGGCAGAGGACCGGCGGATCATCGACTGGCTCGGCGGCTTGGGCGACAAGGCGCTCTCGGGCCGCTTCACCTATATGACCGTATCGGACATGCGCACCGTCTCGCAACGCCTGGCGCCAGCGCTGGCTCATGTCTTCAACCACCAGACCCATCATCGCGGCCAGGCGCATATGATCCTGACGGCTCTCGGCCGCCCTTCCGTCCCGCT
The DNA here is from genome assembly GCF_006441575.1 of Mesorhizobium sp. B2-4-12. Classification (NCBI taxonomy): domain Bacteria; kingdom Pseudomonadati; phylum Pseudomonadota; class Alphaproteobacteria; order Hyphomicrobiales; family Phyllobacteriaceae; genus Mesorhizobium; species Mesorhizobium sp. B2-4-12. The sequence continues at coordinate 22,835 of NZ_VFVC01000028.1, read as the reverse complement.
CGATCTGGCGCATTTCCAGCGCACTGAAGAGGGAAGGGCCTTTGCCTGATTTCGGTCAGTGAATCCTTCGCGGATTTGTAAAGTCTTGCAGCGCAATTTGACTTTCAGGCAATCTCCAAAGCCAAATCGCTGATTTCGCTGTCTAATTGGGATTGCGTCAGAGCCGCCTCCGCCATGACCCATTGTTTGAAGAGCAGCACCTTGCGTGCGGCAAGGCTCTTGTGGGGGGAAACAAAATACCAACCGGCCGTGTTCGGATGATGGACGGCGAAGGGAGCCACCAACCTCGCGGCACGGATGTCGCTGGCCATGTAGGCGCGGTTGGCGACGGCAAAACCCATTCCGGCGTTGGCCGCCTCGTAGGACATCATGCACGAGTCGAAATAGATGCTTTTGGTCTCGCTGAGCACGAAGCTGGCGCCGGCGAAACCAAGCCAGGATTGCCAGTTCTGGGTGCAGGTGTCGGAGTGCAGCAGCGTGAAGTGCTTGAGGTCGTCCGGTGTCACCTTTGACAGCGGCCTGTCGCCGAGAACCTCAAGGAACAGCTTGCGACTGCACACCGGTGTCAGGTCTTCCCGAAACAGCAGATCAGACGGCAGCCCGTTGAAATGGCCGTCGCCATAGCGGATTTCGAGATCGAAATCCGAGGTCGTGAACTCATGCGTCGCGTAGGAGGTCGAGACCCGCATCACGATATCGGGATGTTGCCGCTGGAAAAGCGGCAGGCGCGGAAACAGCCAGCGCGCGGCAAAGGTCGGTAGCACGGATATCTTCAGCACATGTTCCTGCGATTGCCCGGTTGCTTCCATGCTGGCAGCGACGATCCGCTCCAGAGCCTCGCGAACGCGCGAGACATAGGTTTCGCCCTCCGGCGTCAACGACACGGCATTGCCACCGCGTTGGAATATCTTGAAGCGCAGCTGGTCCTCCAGGCTCTTGACGCGCTGGCTGACCGCCGAAGCGGTGATGAACTGCTCCTCGCCAGCACGCGTGAAATTCCCGTGCCGTGCAGCACTTTCCACGATTTTCAGCGAATTGAGGTTGACCTGACTGAGCAGACGCACGGTTTTCGACCTTAAGCTGGGCTTACACTAGCACTAGCATTCCTAATTTTACAGGGGGGGCTAATTTAATCGACTGTTTACCAAGTGTTTGCCCCCTTATTGGAGAAGTACAATGAACGCACATACCATCCCCGAGCTGCGTTATGCGATGAGCCGCGAGGCCATCATCGGCCACGAAACCGCCTGGAAAGTGTCGAGTTTCGGCGTCGCGCAGTATCGGCATGGCTATGACCCGGCGCTGCTTGCGGCAATCGAGGAGGCTGCGCTGAAGCTCAAGGCCAGCCATGCCGTGCACAAGCACCTCGATCTGACTTTCATCACCGGCGCCGACCGTTTCATCCCCGAAATCAGGGAGTTGCTGCACGACAAGCTACGCCTGGAACGCCTGTCCGACATGATGGGCACGAAGCTGGAGCCCTATCCGCTGTCGATCGTCGGCTCGACCGTCACCTTCATGAATCCCAGGGACGGCGCCGTCGAATGGCATTGCGACGGCGTTCCGGTCACCGAACTCATTCCGCTGTCGATCAGCGATCCGCTGGTCGGCGGGCATCTCGAAATTTATTGCGACGACTCCGAAACCGGTCGCGCCATCCTTGAATCCGGCCGCGAGATCCCGCGCAACCGCATCATGCGCATCGACCACAAGATGCACTTCGCGACACTCGGGCAGTTCCTTGGCGTCCTGCACCGCACGGCGCCGATCCAGTTCGGCGAGCGTGTCACCCTAGTGCTCAATCAACGCTCGGTCGCCAAGCCCTATGTCGACGACAACAGAATGTTCTATCTTGCCGCGGACAACGATCACGACCGCGAGTGGGTCAACGAGCTGGCCGAAGACGTCTGGACCAACCAGTTGCCCGCCTACCGCCGCTTCGAGGCAGAGCGCCCCGTGCCGGTGCCGCCCGAGGCGCCGGTCCCCGGCGGTGCAAGGGAATCGTGGTGACCAGCCATGGCTCCGTCCGGCCGCAGCCGCCCTTTGCCTCGATGAGCCGGGGGTCAGTCGTGGTTGAAAGACAGGAAGGGAGCCTGTCTCGGGCTGCGCAGAACCAGCCTGGCTCCAGGCTGGCGCTGGCCTTTGCCGCTGGCGCGGTCGCACTTTGGGCGACCAACGCATTGGTCGGCAAGGCGCTGTTGGCAAGTCATCCGGTGTCGCTGGTGCAATGCCTGCAGTTCTGCGGCGCGACCATGGTCTTCGCCTTGATCCGCCTGATCGGCGCCGCGCGGCAACCCGCCATGCCGCGCCATGCGGGTCTCGTCGCGGTACTGGCACCATTCGTGGTCGGCTTCGTCGGTCTCGTCGGCACCATGATCCTGCAATATGTGGCCTTCGCCTCGATGTCGGTGATCGAGGCGAACCTCGTCGCCTACACCTGGCCTCTGATGGTCGCGGCGGCGGTGATCGCGTTCGAGAGCCCGCAACGACCCACGGTGCTGGGCCTTGCCGCGGCCCTTGGATTTGCCGGCGTCGTGCTTGTCATCTCGGGCGGGCGCGACCATTCCTGGTTTCAGGGCAACCTTGTCGGCTATCTCGCCGCCTTCGGATCGGCGCTGTGCATGGCCTTCTATTCGATCCTGGTGGGGCGGCTCGCCATGTCAGCGGACCGTCTTTTGCTGCCATCCTCATTGATCGGCGTGGCCGTGACATTGCTGTGGTGCGTCCATGACGGCGCAACCTTGCCCGCTGCTGCCGACCTTGCGCTTGGGCTCTATCTTGGTGCTGGCCCGATGGGCTTGGGCTATTATTTCTGGTCGCGGGCCTTGAAGCTTGAAGGCCACGGCAAGGTCGCGGTTGTCGCCTATCTCACCCCGATCGCTTCGACACTGCTTCTGATCTTCTCCGGCGAACGGCTGACGATGACAGCCGTCGCCGGCGCCGTCCTCGTCATTGGCAGTTGTATTGCCGTCGGTGTGGAGCGTTCGGAGGCCGAAAATCATGTTTGACGACAACGAACGTCTGGCCCGCAGGGAAGCGCACTGGCTGATCAAGGAATTTGGCGCCGAGGCGCCACTTTACGCGGCGATGAAGGCTGAAAAGGCGATTGAGCAGAAGGATTTCGGGCGTTGTGCCCGTTGGAGGCGTATTCTTGAGATATTGGCTGACGGCCGGACAACCAAGTCTGCTGCCTTGAAGTATTAGATTTTCTAATTTGCCCAATGTCGATTTCCCATAGAAATAGTTGACGTCAAGTCTTGATTCGTTTTGGGGCTAGGCGGTCCGTTGGGGGACGCGGTTCGGGCGATACATCGACAAAAGTCTTCTGTGGGGTGGATGACTTTGTCGCAAATGGGATGAAAGAATTGTCAAATATCGAGGATAAGACCGTTATCGAGCTTACGGCCGATATTGTCTCGGCCTATGTCGGCAACAATCCGCTTCCGGTCTCCGGCCTGCCTGACCTGATCGCCAGTGTCAGCGCCTCGGTTCGAAAACTGGCTGGCGCGGCTGTCGCGGAAAGCCCAAGCCTGGTTCCGGCTGTAAACCCTAAAAAGTCGGTGTTTCCCGACTACATTGTCTGCCTGGAGGACGGCAAGAAGTTCAAGTCGCTCAAGCGACACCTCAGGACAGACTATGGCCTGAGCCCGGATGACTATCGGGCCAAATGGGGTCTGCCGCCGGACTATCCAATGGTCGCGCCGAACTATTCGGCCACCAGGTCCGCGCTCGCGAAGTCGACGGGACTTGGCCGCAAGCCGGCCGCGGCGCCGGCCAACGTGGCCAAGGCGACGAAGCGTGGCAAGGCGACCGCCTGAGGTTCTGCTGGCCGGTATGGCAGGCCACTGAGCAGCTGCCCTGACGGCGCAATTGCGCGCGCCGTTTTCGGGCCTTGTGCGTTCAACTGGCCCGCTGGGTCTTGCGAAGCGTTGATGTCCGGTGCAAAAGCGCCGCCATGCTGATCATCAACGACCTTTCACTCCGCATGGCGGGGCGCCTGCTTCTCGACCACGCCTCGCTGACGTTGCCGGCCGGCACCAAAGCCGGCCTTGTCGGCCGCAACGGCACCGGCAAGACGACGCTGTTCAAGGCGATCACCGGCGATTTTCCCTCCGAGACCGGCTCGATCAGCCTGCCGAAGAACACGCGCATCGGTCAGGTGGCGCAGGAGGCACCCGGCACCGAGGAGCCGCTGATCGAAATCGTGCTCAAGGCCGATGTCGAGCGCACGGCGCTGCTCGAAGAGGAAAAGACGGCGACCGATCCGCACCGGATTGCCGATATCCATATGCGGCTGGCCGACATCGATGCGCATTCGGCCGAGTCTCGCGCGGCCACCATCCTGGCCGGCCTCGGCTTCGATGATGCGGCACAGCGCCGCCCGGCTTCGTCCTTCTCCGGCGGCTGGCGCATGCGCGTGGCGCTGGCCGCCGTGCTGTTTTCCGAGCCCGATCTTCTGCTGCTCGACGAGCCAACCAACTATCTCGACCTCGAAGGCACGTTGTGGCTGGAAAACTATGTGTCGAAGTATCCGCACACCGTGCTGCTGATTTCGCACGACCGTGACCTGCTCAATCGTGCCGTCAACTCCATCGTTCATCTCGACCAGAAGAAGCTGACTTTCTGGCGCGGTGGCTACGACCAGTTCGAGCGCCAGTATACCGAGCAGAAGGAACTGCAGGAGAAGGGCCGCGTCAAACAGGAAGCCGCCCGCAAGCATATGGAGTCTTTCGTCGAACGATTCCGCGCCAAGGCTTCCAAGGCGAGGCAGGCGCAGTCGCGCATCAAGGCGCTGGAGAAGATGAAGCCGATCGCGGCCATCGTGAACGATTCGGTGCGGCCGTTCTCTTTCCCCGAGCCGGTCAAGACGGTGGCCTCGCCGATCATTGCGCTGAACAATGTCAATGTCGGCTATACGGAGGGCCAGCCGATCCTAAAGAAGATGACGCTGCGCATCGATGCCGACGACCGCATCGCGCTGCTTGGCGCCAACGGCAACGGCAAGTCGACCTTCGCCAAGCTGCTGTCCGGCCGGCTCAAGCAGGAGACCGGCACCATGACAGTGGCGCCCGGGCTGAAAGTGGCGATCTTTGCCCAGCATCAACTCGATGACCTTCGTCCGGAGGAAAATGCCTATGACCATGTCCGACGGCTGATGCCGGAGGCGCCGGAATCGAAGGTGCGCGGCCGTGTCGCCCAGTTCGGTCTGTCGACCGAGAAGATGAACACACCCGCCAAGGATCTCTCGGGCGGCGAGAAGGCGCGGCTCCTGATGGGGCTGTCGGCCTTCGAGGGCCCGAACCTGTTCATCCTCGACGAGCCGACCAACCATCTCGACATCGACAGCCGCGAATCGCTGATCCATGCGCTCAACGAATTTCCCGGCGCCGTGATCCTGATCTCGCACGATCGCCATCTGCTCGAGGCGACCGCCGACCGGCTCTGGCTGGTCAAGGACGGCGCGGTCAACCCGTATGATGGCGACCTGGAAGATTACAAGACGTTGGTCACCGGCGTGTCTGGCGATCGCCGCGAGCGGCGCGAGGCCGACAAGGCGTCAAAGGCCGACCGCCGCCGCGAGGCGGCCCAGCGCCGCGCCGCCTTCGAGCCACTGGCCAAGGAAATCCGCGCCACCGAAGCGTTGATGGATCGCATCCGCAAACGCATCGACGGCATCGAGGACGAATTGGCCAACCCGGCGATCTACGAAAAGGATCCGTCGACCGCGACGCGATTGGCCAAGGAGCGCTCGCAGCTTGCCCAGACCTTGACCGGTCATGAGGAGAAGTGGCTCACCATGTCGGCCGAGTACGAGGAAGGCACGGCGGAGTAGGGGAGCCTCTTCCTTCTCCACAAACAAGGGGAGAAGGGAACGCGCCATCTGGCTCTACACGCCGAGCCCGAAACCCGCTAGACAAACGCCATGAACCAGCACGCCAAGCTCAGGATCGGCCATTCGGCCTGCCCGCATGATTGCCCGTCGACCTGCGCGCTCGAGGTCGAACTGCTCGATGGTAACCGTATCGGCCGTGTCCATGGCGCGAAGGCCAACACTTATACATCCGGCGTCGTCTGCGCCAAGGTCGCGCGCTATGCCGACCGCGTCCATCACCCCGACCGCCTGCTGAAGCCTCTGGTGCGGGCCGGGGCCAAGGGCGACGGGGTCTGGAAGGAAGCAAGTTGGGAGGCCGCCCTCGATCTGGTCGCCGAAAAGTTCGTTGCGGCCGAGGAGAAATACGGCTCGGAGACGGTCTGGCCCTATTTCTACGCCGGCACGATGGGGCTGGTTCAACGGGACGGCATCGAGCGGCTGCGCCACGCCAAGAAATATTCAGGCTTCTTCGCGTCGATCTGCACCAATCTCGCCTGGACTGGCTGGATGATGGGGGCAGGCGCTTTGCGTGGCCCGGACCCACGCGAGATGGCGAAATCCGACTGCGTGGTGATCTGGGGCACCAATGCGGTGGTCACGCAGGTCAACGTGATGACCCACGTCATCAAGGCCCGCAAGGAACGCGGCGCCAAAATCATCGTCATCGATGTCTATGAAAACGCGACCATGAAGCAGGCCGATATGGGCCTGGTCCTGAAGCCCGGCACCGACGGCGCGCTGGCTTGCGCGGTCATGCACGTGCTGTTCAGGGACGGCCTGGCAGACCGCGCCTATCTCGAAAAATACACCGATGACCCTGCCGGGCTGGAAGCACATCTCAAACGCAGGACACCGGAGTGGGCGGCTGAGATCACCGGGCTTTCGGTGGCCGAGATCGAGGCCTTCGCCTGTCTCGTTGGCAGGACGAAAAGGACCTATTTCCGCCTTGGCTACGGCTTTGCCCGCCAGCGTAATGGCGCCGTCAACATGCATGCCGCGTCTTGCATCGCCGCTGTCACCGGCAGCTGGCAATATGAGGGCGGCGGCGCCTTCCATTCCAACTCCGGCATCTTCAAGCTCAACCAGGATGTGCTGGAGGGCACGCGCATGCGCGATCCCTCGATCCGCTATCTCGACCATTCGCGCATAGGCCCGGTGCTGACCGGCGCCAGCGATGTGCTTTATGGCGGCCCGCCGGTAACGGCGATGCTGATCCAGAACACGAATCCGGCGAATGTCGCGCCCGAGCAGCGGCTGGTGAAACAGGGCTTCCTGCGCGAGGACCTGTTCTCTTGCGTGCATGAGCAATTCATGACCGATACGGCCAGGCTCGCCGATGTCGTGCTACCGGCGACGATGTTCCTCGAGCACGACGATCTCTACAAGGGTGGCGGCAACCAGCACATCACGCTCGGCCCCAAACTGATCGAGCCGCCGGAAGGACCGCGAACCAATCATTTCGTCATCGAACAGCTGGCCGAGCGCCTGGGCGTCGCCGACCGCCCGGGCTTTGGTCTTACCGAGCAGCAGCATATAGACCTCATTCTCGGCAAGCGCGGGCTGGGCAGCTTCGACAGCTTGAAGGAACGGAAGTGGGTCGATCTGCAGCCGGACTTCGAGACCGCCCACTACATCAGGGGCTTTGGCCATCCCGACGGAAAATTCCGCTTCCGCGCCGATTGGACCGGCCAGCCGGCACCCAACCGGCCTCCGAGGAGCATGGGACTGTTTGGCCCCGTGGAACGCCTGCCTGAATTTCCCGACCATGTCGACCTGATCGAGGTGGCGGACGAGGCGCATCCGTTCCGGCTGACGACCTCACCGGCGCGCAATTTCCTCAACTCGACATTCTCGGAGACGCCGGTATCGAAAGCCAAGGAAGGCCGTCCGGAACTGCTCCTCCACCCCGACGATGCCGCCGCGCACGGGCTGACGGTGGGCGACCGTGTCGAGGTCGGCAACCAGCGTGGTGAGGTGGTGCTGCACGCCAGATTGTTCGACGGCATCAAGCGCGGTGTCGTGATCGCCGAAGGCATCTGGCCAAACAGCGCGCATGAGCGCGGCGAGGGCATCAACGTGCTGACCGGCGCCGACGCGCCGGCGCCCTATGGTGGTGCCGCCTTCCACGACAACAAGGTCTGGCTGCGCAAGGCGCAAGAACTCGGCGCCGGCTGAAACCGTCAAATGCTTTTGCTGTCGAAGATCGTCGGCATGAAGCTGAAGACAGGGCGCTTCGCGGATTGAGAAGGCAAAGTGCGGCCGCACTGCGCCAAATCACACCGGCAGGGTTTCGGCGGTCTTTTTCCTGTTCAGCCGGAGCCGGATGTCGTCGGCGATCGCCTGCGCTTCGATCGCGATTTCGCGCAGCAATCCGGTGACGGCATTGTGGAAACCAACAAGGTAGAGGCCGAGATCCGAAGCTTGCGCGGTAACGCCACTGCGGTCTGGCTGGACACTGGGCTCCAGGAATTTGGCATAGCCAGGCCGGAAACCGGTGGCGAAGATGATCGTGTCGAATTCGCTGTGCTTGCCATCGGCAAAACGGGCGCCGCGTTGCGAGATCTCGCCGATACCGGGCGCAACCTTGATCGCGCCTTCCCGGATCTTGCCGATGGTGCCGACATCGATCACCGGTATGCGCGATTCAATCGCAATCTGTTCCAGCAGTCCCCGTCTCGGCCGTTTGAGCCCATATTTCTCTAGCCTGCCCATCACCAGGTCGAGGATGATGGGCAAAAGAACATCATTGAGGCGTTGCGGCCCCAGGCGCGCCGCCATGCCGACCATTTGGATAGGCACGCCGAACAGTTCGCGCGGCACGATATGAACGCCGCCGCGTACGGAAATCGTCGGTCTTGCGCCGCCTTCCGCCAGATCGAGCGCGATCTCCGCGCCGGTGTTGCCCATGCCGATGACCAGCACCGACTGGCCGGCGAAAGGCTTGGCATTGCGGTACTCGGCGCTGTGCAGCGTCAGGCCCTTGAATGTGTCGATGCCAGCAAATCCGGGCCGCAACGGCTCGGCATTGTAGCCCGAGGCGATCACCACATGTCTGGCGCGCAGCGAGCCGGATATCGTGTCCACGCGCCAGCCGCGACCCTCTCGGGTGATCGCCTTCACCGTTTCTCCAAAGCGGGGCTTGACGTCGAACCGCTTCGCATAGGCATCGAGATACTCGACGAAGAGATCGCACGGCACGTAACGTGGATAGTGCTTGGGAAAGGGCACGAAGGGCAGCGACGAATAGCGCTTGGTCGTATGCAGATGGACGCGCTCGTAATGGCACCGCCAGGCGGGCGCGGCCTGCTGCTCTTTTTCGAGAAGGATGAAGTCAACCCCAGCCTGCCGCAGGCATGCGGCAACGGCAAGGCCCGCCGGGCCCGCACCGATGATGGCAACTGGGGTGGTATCGTCCAATCGCGCCTCCACTGCTCAATTCGCGTCCGGAGCATGTCAAAAGCATGGCAGAGCTGGCTTCAGCTGCGTCAGGCAAGGTTCAATCCGGCAACGGCACCGTCAGCCCCACCTTGACGCGATCCATGGCCACGAAGGTGCGGAACTTGCGGACATTGTTGCTGCCGAAGAACAGCTTTCGCGTCAGCGCCTCATAGGCGCCCATGTCTGCCACGGTGATGACGAGGATGAAATCGGCCTCACCCGTCACATAGTAGCATTGCTGCACTTCGGCCGCCGCCGAGAACTGCCGCTTGGCCGCGTCGATCAGCTCGGTGCGTTCGCTCTCGAGCTCCACTTCGACGAAGATGGTGATCGGCTGGCCGACGGCCGCCGGATCGACCACCGCGACATTGCTTGCAATGACCCCGGTCTGCTCCATGCGCTTGATGCGGCGCTGCACCGCCGGTGCCGACAGGTTGACCGCTTCGCCGATCAGCCGCTGCGGCGTGGTGTTGTCCCGCTGCAGGATGGCAAGGATGGCGAGATCGAAGCTGTCGAGTGAGAGGAGCGATGGAGACAATGGAGACATCCTGGCGAAACAAACTTGCATTCCGGAGGGTCAATTACAGCGCTTTTTGCGCCGATCCTGCAATATATTCTCAGCGACCCAAAGGAGAGCGCCAGTGTTCCTGCTCAACCGCAATGCCTTGCACCGCCAGCCACTCACCGCCGCCGATGCCGAAACGCTTGGGGTCGCCGGGGCGGACATCGTCGAGCATTTTCTTGCTCATCGCGACAATCACCTGATAACCCCGCTGCACGGGCTGCCGGCGTTGGCTGCCGAACTCGGCCTCGGTGCCTTGCATGTCAAGGACGAGGGCTTTCGTCTCGGCCTTGGCAGCTTCAAGGCGCTGGGTGGTGCCTATGCCGTCTTCCGCCTTGTGCTGGAGGAGGCGGAGAAGCGGCTTGGCCGCCCTGTCGATGTCGGTGATCTCGATCGACCCGATGTTCGCGCTGTCGCCGCGACGATGACGGTTGCCTGTGCCACAGACGGCAATCACGGCCGCTCCGTCGCGCAAGGTGCTGAGCTTGCCGGTGCCAAGGCCGTGATCTTTGTCCATTCCGGTGTCAGCCAGGAGCGGATTGCGGCAATAGCCCGCTACGGTGCGGAGATGGTCCGTGTCGATGGAAATTATGACGATTCGGTCAGGCAAGCCGCGAAGGTCGCGGCCGACAGAGGCTGGACCGTGGTGTCGGATACGTCGTGGCCGGGCTATGAGCGCATCCCCGGCCTGGTGATGCAAGGCTATACCGCGATCGTGCGCGAAGCGCTGCGCCAACTCCGGGAACCGCCAACCCACGTTTTCGTCCAGGCGGGTGTCGGCGGCATTGCCGCCGCGGTGGCCGGCCATCTGGCCATCGTTCTCGGCGACGCCAGGCCGATTTTCACCGTGGTCGAGCCGGCGCGCGCCGCTTGTGTTGTCGCGGCCGCCCAGGCAGAGCGCGTGGTCAAGGTGGCACACGACCGGCCGACGGTGATGGCCATGCTTGAATGCTATGAAGCCTCGCAAGTCGCCTGGCGCGTGCTGGCACGCACCGCCGACGCCTTCATGACCGTGGATGAGGATGACGCCATCGCGATGATGCGCCGGCTGGCACGGCCGGCCGGCAGCGATCCGGCGATCGTCGCCGGTGAAAGCGGTGGCGTCGGCCTCGCCGGACTGATGCGGGCGGTGGCTGAAAACAAGATGGCTCTCGGGCTCGACGGCAACTCCCGCGTTCTGGTGATCAATACTGAAGGCGCCACCGACGCGCATCGTTATGCCGAACTGGTCGGCACGAGCCCGGCCGACGTGCTGGCCGGCAAGCTGGCTGCCGAGGCAACACCATGATCGCGATCGATGCACAGCGCCTGCTTGGCCGCATCCGTGAACTCGGCGCCATCGGTCGTGATGCCGATGGCAAATTGGTGCGCTTAGCCGCCTCCGACACGGACAGGCTGGGCCGCAATCTCTTCGTCGGCTGGCTGCGCCAGGCCGGGCTTGATGTCGCCATCGACCGCATCGGCAACATCTTCGGCATCTGGCAAAGTGCCGACAATACAGGCAAGGCACCACTGCTCATCGGCTCGCATATCGACACCGTCATCGATGCCGGCATTTATGACGGTTGCTACGGCGTGCTTGCCGGGCTGGAGGTGATCGAGACGCTGAAGGCATCGGGTCTTTCGCCGTCGCGCCCGCTCGCCGTCGCCGCCTTCACCAATGAGGAGGGCGTGCGCTTCTCTCCCGATATGATGGGGTCGCTGGTCTATGCCGGCGGCATCGATGTCGAAGCGGCACTCGCCGCCGTCGGCACCGATGGCAGCAGGCTGGGGCAGGAACTGGCCCGCATCGGCTATGCCGGCGATCGCGAACCGGGCTTTCTTAAGCCGCATATCTATGTCGAACTGCATATCGAACAGGGGCCGGTCCTGGAGCGCGAAGGCGTTCCGATCGGCGCGGTGGAAAGCCTGCAGGGAATCTCCTGGCAGCGCATCACCATCGATGGTGTCGCCAACCATGCCGGCACCACGCCGATGTCGATGCGCTGCGACGCCGGATACGCCGCGGCACGCGTGGTCACGTTCCTGCATGACCGGGCCGCGGCCTCCAACTCGCCAACGGTTGCCACAGTCGGCACGATGCACTTCGAGCCAAACGCCATCAATGTCATTCCATCACGCGCTGTCTTCACCGTCGATCTGCGCGATCCCGACGAGCAGCGCCTGCAGGCGGAGGAGGCGGCGCTGGCGGCCTTTCTGGAACAACTCGCCGCCGACGGCATCACCGTGACGGTCGAAAAGCTGGCGCGCTTCGAGCCCGTTGTCTTCGACAGGCAAGTCGTCGAACTGATCGAGGTCGCCGCGAGGAAGCGCGGGCTTGTCTCGAGGCGCATGACCTCGGGCGCGGGCCATGACGCCCAGATGATCGCGCGCATCGCGCCGGCGGCGATGATCTTCGTACCGAGCGCCGGAGGCATCAGCCACAATCCGCGCGAGCACACCGACGATGCCGAGCTTGTTGCCGGCGCCAACATCCTGCTTGATGTGGTCACCGAACTTGTCGAGTTCGAGGGGTGAGGAAATGGCTGGACGCGATCCCGAAACACTAAAGCGTGAGATGACGGAATGGCGGCGTGACCTGCACGCGCATCCCGAATTCGGTTTCGAGGAGAAGCGCACGGCTGCCTTCGTCGCGGCCAAGCTTCGCGAATTCGGCCTGGACGATGTCGCCGAGGGGATCGGCGGCACCGGTGTCGTCGGTACGTTGAAACGCGGCAGCGGCAACCGCGCCATCGCTCTGAGGGCCGACATGGACGCGCTGCGCATCGCCGAGCAATCGACCGCGCCATATCGCTCCGGCAATCCCGGAATCATGCACGCCTGCGGCCATGATGGCCACACAACGATGCTTCTTGGCGCGGCAAAACTGCTGGCCGAGGCAGGCGGTTTCGACGGCACCGTACGCTTCATCTTCCAGCCAGCCGAGGAGTGGGGCAGGGGCGCGCTGGCCATGCTCGACGATGGCTTGATGGAGCGCTTTCCCTTCGACGAGATCTTCGGCTTGCACAATATGCCCGGCCTGCCCGTCGGGCATTTCGAGACCCGTGCCGGCACGGTCATGTCGGCCGAAGACAACTTCGAGATCGTGCTCAGGGGGTTGGGCGGCCACGCTGCGCGGCCGCATTCGGGTCAGGAAACGCTGGTCGCCGCCTGTGCGCTGGTCGTCAATCTGCAGACCATCGTCGCGCGTCGCCTGAGCCCTGCCGACATATCCGTGGTTTCGGTGACCGAACTGGTTACCGACGGCACCCGCAATGCACTGCCCGGTCTTGCCCGCATCCTCGGCGACGCGCGCAGTTTCCGCTCCGAGGTCAGCGCCGAGATCGAACGCCAGATGCGCGTCATCGCCGAAGGCACCGCTGCCGCTTACAATGTCACCGCCGTGGTCAACTATACCAGAGAGTTCGTTGCGCTGCGCAACGATGCCGAACTGGTCGACGCGGCCTTCGCCGCCGCCAAGAACGTCTTCAAGCCGGGCAGTATCGCGGTCGCCCGCGAGCCAATGACGGCGTCGGAGGATTTCGCCCGCTTCCTCGATCACGTGCCCGGCTGCTTCGTCTTCCTCGGCAATGGCGAGGCCTCGGCGCCTTTGCACAATCCGACCTATGACTTCAACGATGAGGGGCTGTTGTTCGGCGCCAATTTCCATGTCGCCATCGCCAGGCAACGGCTTGGGATTTGAACGGTGATGGATACATTCGGCGCGCTTTTGCCGGGGAAAAACGCCCGGGAAAGCCGGAAATCCGCGATGTCGCATGACGCAGGGGCAAGACTCAGCTAGCCTTTGTGTCGCGGCGGACCTGATATCCGCCTGGCCGGCGCTATCAGATTACCTCCCAAGCGGCGCCGGCCTTCTTCCTGGCGTCTCTTGTCTTGCTAAATTAGCAATCCTTAAATTTAGAACGTTCGCCATTGCAGGAAGTTAGGGTTTTGCTGGCATGGAAGCGACGGACTTTCGGGGATGCTTGCAGGACACAGATGCGCGGGCGGAGCTGGATAAAGGCGTTGCGTCAGGAGGAGGCCCTCCAGGTTCGTGCGCGCATCGCCGAGCTCGAAAAAGACCTGACGGCAGCATCCCCAGCCCAAGGCCGTCAGCAACGGCATGAAGCAGGGCATGAATTGCGCAATGCGAAGTTCCGCCTTGAGCGCCTCGAGGAGTGCATCGCGGCGATGCCTTGATGCTCCGGCCCAAATCCTGTTGTACGGAACGCCATCTCAATTGCCGGCACTGCCTGTTTTCGTAACGGAATTGCCGGCGACGTAAGGGCTCTGTCCGGCATCCGGGGCCTTCGTCGGCGGCAGTTTGTTGTCGCAGGCCGAGACAGTCGCCAAACCGATCAAAGCCACCAGAACGAGGCCCAATCTTGGCTTTTTCATCGCTATCGCCTCCAGCCTCACAACGATGCGGTGCCGGTTTGGTTGCGAATTTCGCGTCGGGAACAAAACGTCATATCTGCGGTTGATCTCCATCAAAGGAGAACCGCCGCATGTTTCGTTTGCTTCTGGCAGGCACCTTTGCCTTTCTCGCCTATCGCCTCGCTCGCAAGATAATCGATGAGGTGCCCGATAACGTCGATCCGCTGCTGCTGCCGGCGCCAAAAAGTGATCGCGAGGCACTGCGCCGCCAATCGGCGGCGATGGGTGTCGATCCGAGACGGTAGCCCGTCGTCACGCCCGCTTCTGTGTTGCGAACAAAGCGGAAACGATGCTTGATGGGCGATGAACCTCGCCGCCCGTGATTCGACTCTCTTGGAATCGACCGCCCAGCCCGCCTATCTCGCCCGGCTGAACGATGCACAGCGCCAGGCCGTCGAGCATGGTGACGGCAAGATCGCCGGGCCGCTTTTGGTCATTGCCGGCGCCGGCTCCGGCAAGACCAACACGCTGGCGCATCGTGTCGCTCATCTGATCGTCAAGGGCGCCGACCCGCGCCGCATCCTGCTGATGACCTTTTCGCGGCGCGCCGCATCGGAAATGGCCAGGCGCGTCGAGCGCATCGCCGGCGAGGTGCTTGGCCGCGACGCCGCGGTGATCACCGATGCGCTGGCCTGGGCCGGCACCTTTCACGGCATCGGCGCGCGGCTGTTGCGCGACTATGCGCTGGAGATCGGACTTGATCCGGCCTTCACCATCCATGATCGCGAGGATTCCGCCGATCTGATGAATCTCGTGCGCCATGAACTCGGCTTCTCGAAGACCGAAGCGCGTTTCCCGACCAAGGGCACCTGCCTTGCCATCTACTCGCGCGCCGTCAACGCGCAGACGCCGCTCGGCGAGGTGCTGGGGTCCGCCTTTCCCTGGTGCGCCGGTTGGGCGGAGCAGCTGAAGCAATTGTTCTCCGGCTATGTCGAGGCCAAACAGGCGCAAAACGTGCTCGACTACGACGACCTGCTGCTCTACTGGGCGCAGATGACGGCAGAGCCGGAAATCGCGGCGCATCTGGGCGGACGCTTCGACCATGTGCTTGTCGATGAATACCAGGACACCAACCGGCTGCAGGCTTCGATCCTTATGGCGCTGAAGCCCGACGGCGCCGGGCTGACGGTGGTCGGCGATGACGCGCAGTCGATCTATTCGTTCCGTGCTGCCGAGGTGCGCAATATTCTCGATTTCCCCCTCCAGTTCGCGCAGGCCGCCGACGTGGTCATGCTGGAGCGCAATTACCGTTCGACGGAGACGATTCTCGCAGCCGCCAATGCGGTGATTGGCGAGGCCCCGGAACGCTTCACCAAGAACCTGTGGTCGGAGCGTAAATCCGCCGACAAGCCGAGACTGGTGAGCGTGCGTGACGAGGTCGAGCAGGCCAATTTCGTCTGTGACACAATCCTGGCCGAGCGCGAGGCCGGCACGGCGCTGAAATTGCAGGCGGTGCTGTTTCGCGCCTCGCACCACAGTGGGCCGCTCGAAATCGAGTTGACGCGGCGCAACATCCCCTTCGTCAAGTTCGGAGGCCTGAAGTTCCTCGATGCCGCGCACGTCAAGGATGTGCTGGCGGTGCTGCGCTTCGCCGAAAATCCGCGCGACCGCGTCGCCGGCTTTCGGGTGCTGCAGCTCATGCCTGGCATTGGCCCTTCGGCCGCCGGGCAAATCGTCGAGACCATGACAACGGCACTGGACGAGGCGATGGGCCTGGCCGGATGGCGTCCCCCGCAACGCGCGGCGGATGACTGGCCGGGCTTCGTCGAGCTCTATTCCGGCCTGCGGGCCGGCGCCAAATGGCCGGCTGATCTCGAACAGGTCAGGCTCTGGTACGAGCCGCATCTGGAGCGTATCCACGAGGATGCGATCACGCGGCGGGCCGACCTGTTGCAGCTCGAGCAGATCGGGTCGGGTTACGCCTCGCGCGAGCGTTTCCTGACCGAGCTGACACTCGATCCGCCGGACGCGACCAGCGATCAGGCCGGACCGCCGCATCGCGACGAGGACTATCTGATCCTGTCGACCATCCATTCGGCCAAGGGCCAGGAGTGGAAGAACGTCTTTGTGCTCAACACGGTCGACGGCTGTATCCCGGCCGATCTCGGTATCGGCACCAAGGAGGACATCGAGGAAGAGCGCCGGCTGCTCTACGTGGCGATGACCCGGGCCAAGGATAACCTGAACCTGGTCATGCCGCAGCGCTTCTTTCCGCACGGCCAGGCGGCGCGGGGAGACCGCCATCTCTACGCCTCGCGCACCCGCTTCATCCCGGCTTCGATCCTGGGTGCGTTCCAGCAAATGTCGTGGCCAGACGCGCAAGCGGCGCAGGGCAGGGCACCCCGGCCGGAGGTGCGCGTCGACATCGGCGCGCGCATGCGCGGCATGTGGAAATAGGAAGGCCATGGCGCAACCGCCGGTCAGGATTGTCATCGCCGGCGCGCTGGCTCGCATGGGCCGCCGATGGCGGAAGCGTCACCGGCGCGTCCCGCCGGCGAGATCGGTTTGCGGTGACGCGTGGCGGCAGCATTGTCTGCGAACACAGCGTCGGCTTCTGTGCCGAAGGTGAGCTTTTTACCCTGTCGCATGCGGCCGGCGACCGCGTCATGTTCGCCCGAGGCGCCATTGCCGCTGCACTCTGGGTGGCGGGACGTTCACCGGGCGAGTACGACATGCGCGATGTGCTGGGGCTGAGCGCCCGGACATGAAATTGCGAATATTTTTGCCTCGTGGCTGAAAGCCAGCTGAAAGCTTGGGCATGTCATGACAGTTTTTGCGGTGTCACCGCATGTCCGGCCCACGACGGTCGGCGAGGGAGGAATGCGGCGCGGCTTCACAGCGCGTCGCCCAAATGGAGGAAGTTTTGTGACCGGTTTCATCTCGAAGTGCGCCTTGCGCACAGCCGCCTTGACGCTTGCCATCACCGCCACGGGCGCCACAGTGGCATCGGCGGCTGACGAAAAGATCTCCATCATGGTGGGTGGCTACGAAAAGCAGATTTATCTGCCCGCCAAGCTCACTGAAGCCCTCGGCTACTTCAAGGACGAGGGTCTCGACGTCGAACTGCTGAATGAACCGGCTGGTGTCGATGCCGAAAACGAAATGCTGGCCGGCGCCGTGCAAGGGGTTGTCGGCTTCTACGATCACTGCATCGACCTGCAGGCAAAGGGAAAGTTCGTCGAGTCCGTTGTCCAGTTCAGCCAGGCTCCGGGTGAGGTCGAACTCGTTTCGGCGAAGCATCCCGAAATCAAGTCTCCCGCCGATTTCAAGGGCATGAACCTCGGTGTCACCGGCCTCGGTTCGTCGACGAACTTCCTGACCGAGTATCTGGCGGTAAAGAACGGCTTGAAGCTTGGTGAGTTCACCTCGATCCCCGTCGGCGCCGGCGACACATTCATCGCTGCCATGCAACAGGACAAGATCCAGGCCGGCATGACGACCGAACCCACCATCACCCGGCTCCTCAAGACGGGCGAAGCCCGCGTCCTTATCGATATGCGTACGATGGAAGGCACCAAAGTCGCGCTCGGCGGCACATACCCGGCCGCATCTCTCTACATGCAGACCGAGTGGGTCGATGCCCACAAGGATGTTGTGCAGAAGCTGGCGAATGCCTTCGTCAAGACGCAGAAGTTCATCAACAGCCACAGCGGCGCTGAAATCGCCGACAAGATGCCGAAGGACTACTACGTCGGCGACAAGGAAGCCTACGTGAAGGCCCTTGATGCCGGCAAGGGGATGTTCACCCCCGACGGGATCATGCCCGAAGGCGGCCCGGAGACGGTGCTGACCGTTCTTTCGGCGTTCAAGAAGGAACTGCAAGGCAAGCAGATCGACCTGTCCAAGACCTACACGACGGAATTCGTCAAAAACGCCAAGTAATGGACCGTGCCGGCGCGATGCCAGGGCATCGCGCCGGCTGTCGTCAATTTTCGCGTCCGGCGGCCGTGGCCGGCGGTGGCGTTTGCTCGAACCAGGAGCTCCACGATGGCCCCTCAAGAAAACGAACAAGACCAGACCACCCCGGCGATTGAACTGATCAATGTCAGCCGCCGCTTCCTTTCGCCCACGGGCAAGTCGCTCACGGCGCTGCGGGATTTCACCATGAGCGTCCGGCGCGGCGAGTTCGTCGCCGTCGTTGGTCCGACCGGTTGCGGAAAATCCACCACGCTCAACCTGATCACCGGATTGGCGACTCCAAGCGCCGGCGAGGTCCGCGTCATGGGCGCGCCCGTCAAGGGCATAGACCCGCGCATCGGCTTCGTATTCCAGACCGACGCGCTGTTTCCCTGGCGCACGGTGATCGACAATGTCATGGCCGGACCGCTGTTTCGCGGCAAGCCGAGACCGCAGGCCCAGGCGGCCGCGCGCGACTGGCTGGCACGTGTCGGTCTGGCTCGCTTCGAGCACCACTATCCGCACCAGCTTTCCGGTGGCATGCGCAAGCGCGTGGCGCTGGCGCAGACCTTCATCAACGGCCCCGAGATCTTGCTGATGGACGAACCGTTTTCCGCGCTCGACGTGCAGACGCGTGTCCTCATGCACGAGGAACTGTTGCGTCTGTGGTCCGACGCCAAGGCATCGGTGGTCTTCGTCACCCACGATCTTGAGGAAGCGATCGCACTGGCCGACAAGGTCTATGTGCTGACCGCCGGGCCGGCGACGGTGAAGTCGGTCTATACGATCGACCTGCCGCGTCCCCGCATCGTCGCCGACATCCGCTACCAGCAAAGCTTCATCGACTATTCGCGCACCATCTGGGCCGATCTCAAGGAAGAGGTCGAGACCAGCTATGCCCGCGCCGCCGCGTGAAGGAGGACACTATGACCGATGCCGCCATCGACATCAGGGCAGGAAGCTTCCGGCCGGGAACTTCCGACGCCGAAATCGAAGCCGCCGCCGCCAGGGCGGCGCAGCATCGCCGCCGCACGGTGATCTTTTGGCGCCTTGCCATCCTCATCGCCTTCCTCGCCGCCTGGGAAATCGCCGGGCGCAAGGCCTGGATCGACCCGTTCTTCTATGCCACGCCGAGCGCGATCGCACAGAGGCTCTATGAATGGACGACGGAAGGCACGTCCGAAGGGCCGCTCTGGTACCATCTCTATGTCACCATGGAGGAGTCCGTCCTCGGCTTCGTGACCGGCTCCGTCGCCGGCATCCTGATCGGCGTGGCCCTCGGCCGCAACCGCATGGCCGCCGACATCTTTTCCATCTACATCAAGGTGATCAACTCCATCCCCCGCGTCGTGCTGGCACCGATCTTCATCATGATCCTCGGTCTCGGCCTTGCCTCGAAGGTGGCGCTGGCCTTCGTCATGGTTTTCTTCGTCGTCTTCCACAACGCCTTCCAGGGC
Organism: Mesorhizobium sp. B2-4-12; assembly: GCF_006441575.1. NCBI lineage: Bacteria > Pseudomonadati > Pseudomonadota > Alphaproteobacteria > Hyphomicrobiales > Phyllobacteriaceae > Mesorhizobium > Mesorhizobium sp. B2-4-12. Next base: position 3,193 of record NZ_VFVC01000028.1, on the reverse strand, counting down.
GTGCGCGAGGCCGATCGCGCGATGATCGCCAATGCTCGCATCCTCGGCGCCTCCGACTGGCAACTGACCCGCTCGGTGATCGTGCCGTCGGCGATGAGCTGGATCTTCGCCAGCCTGCATGTCAGCTTCGGCTTCGCCATCATCGGCGCCATCGTCGGCGAATTTGTCGGGTCGCGCTATGGCATCGGGCTCTTGATCAACATCGCCAAGGGTTCGTTCGATGCCGCCGGCATGTATGCCGCGATCGTTATTATCATGGTGGTGGCGCTGGGCGCCGAATATCTGATGACGATGGTTGAGAACCGGCTGGCGAAATGGCGTCCGCAGCCGTTGCACGAAACGCAGTAAGCGGATCCAAACCGGCAGGGTTTGCTTTTAGCTAGCCGCCTGCCAGCGGCAGCCGCACCTCGACCATCAGGCCGCCGGCCGCGCCATCCGCAAGGATGACGCGGCCGCCGGCATTCTCGACCACCTCGCGCACGATGGCGAGGCCCAGCCCACTGCCTTCCTCGGTTGACCCAGCGATGCGGTAGAAGCGCTCGAACACATGGTCGCGTTCGTCGGCGGGTATGCCTGGCCCGTCGTCGCTGACCGTCAGCACGGCCTCGCCATCGGCGAGGAGCTTGACGGTGACGGTGCCGCCCGCCGGTGTGTAGCGCAGCGCATTGTCGACGAGGTTGACGATCATCTCGCGCAGCATGGTGCCGTCGCCGATGACCGGCACGGCGCCGGTTTCATCGAGACCAAGATCGATGTTGCGATCGATGGCCCTTGGCGCGTGCGTTTCCAGCACCTGGCGCGCGGCTTCGGTCAGGTCGATGCGGTCGGCGCGTGGCCGCCGGCTGCCCGGCTCTGCGCGCGACAGGGTCAAGAGCTGTTCGGCCAGCCGTGCCAGCCGTCCGGCGCTTGCCTGCAGGGCGACAAGCGCTTCCCGGCGCGCATCGACAGCGTTTTCGCGCAACGCGTAGCTCGCCTGCGTCGATAACAGCGCCAGCGGCGTGCGCAACTGGTGCGCGGCATTGGCGATGAAGCGGCGTTGCGCCGCCATCTGTGCCCGCACCCGCTCCATATAAGCGTTGAGGGCTTCGACCAGCGGCCGGATCTCGTTCTGCGCGCCGGCGACTTCTATCGGGTCGAGCTCGCTGCGTTTCGACGAACGCACGGCGTCGCGCAGCCTGATCAGCGGCGCCAGTCCGCGCCGCAGGCCGAGCAGCACGAAGACGCCGGCAATCGCCACCAGCGCCAGTTGCTGGGCGAAGGCGCTGAACCAGAGATGCCGCACCATCGCATCATGGCCGGCAAGCGTGACGCCGACGGAGACCGTTATCGGCGAATCGGCACCGGCGCCGACCACCGCATGCGTGAATGTAAGCAGCCGCAGCGCCTGGCCGCGGTAGGTAGCTTCCATGCTGGGGTGTCCCGGCGCCTGGGGCAGCCCGGGATAGCCTGTCAGCAGCCGTCCGCCCGCGGTCTCGACACGGTAGTAGACCCTGTCGCGGTCGCCAGTGTCGAACATTTCAAGCGCTGCCGGCGGCACCGTGGCGTTGAGTACTCCGTCGGTCATGGCCACCTGCTCGGCGATCATCCGTGCCGACCCGACCAACATCCGATCCGTGATCAGATCGGCGGTCGCCTGGGCGCTGCGGTGACTGGTCCACAGATTGACGGTGGCAAGCCCGGCGAGCGGCAGCACCACCCAGGCCAGAAGCTGCAGCCGTAGACTGTTAATCCTCATGGCACCAATTGTCATGACGCCTAATCTTCATTGCGCTTAATCCTCATGGCGCAAGAGATAGCCGAGGCCGCGCAAGGTGGCGATCTGGACCCGCGACCCTTCGAGCTTCTTGCGCACACGGTGCACATAGATCTCGATGGCGCTGGGGTCGGCGTCGGTCTCGAAATCGTAGATCGCCGCCGACAGGGCGGCCTTGCTCACGGTTCGTCCGGCCTTGACCATCAATTGTTCAAGCACCGCGTGTTCGCGCGGCGTCAGTGACAGTGTCTCGCCAGCGAGTGAAAACAGCCTCGTGTTGGTGTCGAAGACGAGATCGCCGCAGGCAACGACAGGCGCGGTCCGGTCGTTGGCGCGCCGCAACTGCACGCGGATGCGCGCTTCGAGTTCCTCGATCTGAAAGGGTTTGGCCAGATAGTCGTCGGCGCCTTCGTTGAGACCCTTGACGCGTCCGTCGAGGCTGGCATTGGCGGTCAGCACGATCACCGGCACCCGGTTGCCGCGCGCCCGCAGCATGCGCAGCACCTCCAGCCCGCTCATGCGCGGCAGCGCAAGGTCGAGGATGACCAGCGCATGGTCGCCGGCCGCCAGCGCATGCTCGACATCCTCGCCGTCATGGACGATGTCCACCACATAGTTTGCCTGACGCAAGGTCTTGCCCAGCCAATCCGCCAGCTCGCGATTGTCCTCGACAAGCAGCAGCCGCATTTCTCTAACTCTGTCCCGGGCAGCATTTCATGCTGAATTCCGTCCGCTTCTTTGACCGGCACAGCCGGATCGCATCCCATTCGATGGGCGTCTGCAAGCGATAATATCGATCCCGTCGCAAGGCAAATGCGGGAGATCCAGTGCCGGCGCGGCAATCTCGATCGTAAAGTCAACCCGTTCGGTTCGATTTCTATCTATTGAGGGACCGTGTGGTGGGCCCGCCGCTCCTGCTTCTGCGCAAGAGGGCAGGCCCAGACGGTATCGTCTTGAGCGCCGGGCTTCGCGCTCGGCACCAAAAAGCTTCCACTTCGAGGAATAAAACCGGGCGGCCTCGGGTCTTGTCCTCAGCGGAACCGTCCTCCCAAGACACCGCCTAACCGATGAAACAGGAGATTGAAATGAACAAGATCGCTCTGGCTATCGCCGCCATCCTCGTTGCTGCCGGCGCCGCCTTTGCCGGCAGTGACCATTATGGTTCGGACACTGCCAACCAGCCGCTTGCTGCGGTAGCCGGCGTCGATCATGCCGTCACCGGCGCGGTCAAGACTGCGGACATGGCCGGGCACAAGGCAGCAGCCGATACCAAGATGAAGACCACCACCGACTGGCCGGAACCGGGCCAGGGCATCTGGGGGAACTGACGTCTTGAGACGGTGTGCAGCAGGCTTGACGGAGTCTAGAGCAGAATCTGATCACTCTGGCTCGTAACCTGCGGCGCTGAAGTAGTTTGTGCATTGCTCGGCGGTGAAGCGT
>NZ_VFVC01000027.1:0-74685 GCF_006441575.1 Mesorhizobium sp. B2-4-12 | reverse complement strand
TAATTTCTAACAAACCGCGCTCCGGAAATCGTCAGCGAGGTAAAAGGCCGCGGCAGCGTCCGGTCAAGTGCCGGCGCGGCGCAATCTCTGCGCCATCTGGGACAAGTCCTCCTTGCCGCTGCCGAAAATACCGTCCAGCATGACAAGCAGTTCGCGCACCGCATCGGATTTGCAGGAATAGTAGATCATCTGACGGTCGCGGCGGGTGTCCACGAGGTCGAGAGCCCGCAACTTGGCCAGATGCTGCGAGAGCGCGGATTGGCTGAGCATCACCTTTTCGGCGATAGCGCCGACCGACATCTCACCGTCGATCAGATAGCTCATGATCAACAGCCGTTTTTCGTTGCCCATCAGCATAAGAAATTCGGCCGCCGATTCGGCGTTGGCGATTAGCTTTGTCGAGACCATGAATGCCCCATGCTGTTTGCTCATCGAGGCACCATGGGGGCAATGGTGCCTGAATCCATAAATTCACTCGCGAAAGGCCGCCGACGAGTCAGCGCCATAGCTAAAGCCTAGAACATTTCTTTCAAATCTCAAGCGTTGCTTTCGATCAAATGCAATTTAAATCTCGCTCTGTGGCCGTGCTGCCGCCCTGCCGCTCCTGGCCATATCGACCAGAACGGGCCGCAATTCCCGTGCCGCCGCCAAAGGTTGCGGGAAGAATACCCGGCAAACATTGTCCCCGGACACCAGATCCATGCCATCGGCGTCCAAACCGGCGATGGTCCAGCCGTCACCGGTTGCCCCGGCAAAATGATGTGCATAAACGGCGACCGCGTCGAGATGATCGGCATTCATGTGCTCGACGGCGGATTGTTCACTCGCCGCAAGCTCTTCGACGATCGATCCGCCGGTGACAAGATCGGGCCGATCGAGCAGATAGGCCTTGCCGAAGCCGCCGTTGAGGCTGGCGCGTTGCGGCTCAAGGCGAAAGATAGAGAAGTCGCCAAGTCCGGCATAGAGCCTCGCCTTGGGATTGCGGTTGAGATAGCGGCGCTCGGCTCGAGCGTGCGCGTCCGACCCACGCTCGAGCCGTGACGCCTGGCAGATTAGCGCCAGGCGCGGATGTGCCAGCGGGTCGCCCTTGCCAGGCTCGCCGAGCAGCAGGGAACAGCGCGGATCGGCAAGCAAAGCAGGCGTATGCGCCGACAGCATCGACACCAGGATCAGCGGCGCGCCGTCAATGTCGGTGGCCACGCCGACCCGGCTCGCCAGCGGCGATCCGGTTTGCGGCTCCAGCACGGCCAATGCGCCGAAGCGGGCAGTGCGCAGAAGTGTCTTCGCCAACCGGATCGCCTCGGCGTCGGTCTCGCGGATCACGTCCTTCTTTTTGTCGTCCACGTCCTCCCCCTGCTACCACTTATCAGATTACTTCGGCGCCATGCGGATGGCGCCATCGAGGCGGATGGTCTCGCCGTTGAGCATCTGGTTCTCGATGATGTGCAGGGCAAGGGCGGCATATTCGGATGGTTCGCCGAGGCGGGGCGGGAAGGGTACGGCGGCACCGAGCGAATCCTGCACGTCCTGCGGCATGCCGGCCATCATCGGTGTCTTGAAGATGCCTGGTGCGATGGTGCAGACCCGAATGCCCGAACGGGCAAGGTCGCGTGCGACTGGCAGCGTCATGCCGACCACGCCGCCCTTGGAGGCGGAATAGGCCGCCTGGCCGATCTGGCCGTCATAGGCGGCGACCGAGGCGGTGTTGACGATGACGCCGCGCTCGCCGCCTTGCAGCGGCTCGAGCCTGGCGGCGCGGTCGGCGACAAGGCGGATCATGTTGAAGGTGCCGATCAGATTGACCTCGATCACCTTGCGGTACTGGTCGAGCGGATGAGGCCCATCCTTGCCGATCGTCTTCACCCCAATGGCGATGCCGGCGCAGTTGACCAGGATGCGCGGCTCGCCAAGCTTGCCGGTCACCTCGGCGAGGGCGGCGGCGCCACTGTCGGCGCTGCTGACGTCGCATTGGACGGCAATACCGCCGATCTCGGCCGCCACTTTTGCGGCGCGGTCGATGCCGACATCGAAAATGGCGACGCGGGCACCCTTGGCGGCAAGCGCACGCGCCGTGGCTTCGCCAAGGCCGGAGCCGCCGCCGGTCACGATCGCGATCTGGCCGTTCGGGTTCATGGCGTCATCCTTTCCAAGGGCGGTTCATCGTTTCACGGAAGCGCCGAACCGCTCGATTTTTGTTGCCGCAATTCCGGTCGGAAAACCGTTTCACATTTTTCCTGGAATTGCTCTAAGAGAACAGGGATGGATCAGGCGCGGATCAACGGGCAAGGTCAAGCCACTGCCGACATATGCTCGGCGACCCTGGCCTGACTGGCATGACAGACCTCGCCCGTGAGCCTGGCAACCGCGCCCGGCGTGATCTCGTGTGACAGCAGGCGGTCGAGATCGACAGGACGGGGCATCGAAATCTGGCCGCGCGGAATGCGCTTGAAGCCGAGCGGCCCGTAATAGGGCTCGTCGCCGACCAGCATGACGGCCGGGGCGCCGACTTTGGCGGCGGCTTCCAGCGCGATCGCCACGAGGCGGCGGCCAATGCCGAGATTCTTGAAGGCAGGCCGCACCGCGAGCGGTCCGAGCATCAGGGCGCGGCCGGCACCGGCCGCGATGCGGGTCATGCGCACCGAAGCGACGACAAGATCGCCATCGACGGCGACAAAGGACAGCGCGCGCTCGTGGCCGCCGGCCTCGCGGATCTTGTAGGCGGCCAGCACGAAACGGCCAGGCCCGAAGGCCTCGTCATTGATGTCTTCAATTTCAGGGTCGTGCGCCGGAGTTTCTGGCAGGTATTTAACGTCGGCAAGGCTCATGGTCTTTGCGATCCGGTCAGGAGGAAAGATTGCTGCAAACGGCAGCATTCGCCAGTCAGCGCTTCATCAAGCGCGGGCGCCCTTTCGTCGTCGGTCGAACCGGATCAAAGCAAAGTCGAACATGCGGAGTGTCCGCTAGCATCAATTTCCGGCCGCCGCAATCGACCCTTTGCGTGGCCCTATCGATTGACGATCTGTTCAGCCTGGATGATTTCCACCTGGGCCTGTCACGCTCTACATGAGGCGAAAGGCGAAAGGACACCCCATGGGATTGCTGGTCGAAGGCAAATGGCAGGACCGCTGGTACGACACCAAGAGCAGCGGCGGCAAGTTCGTGCGGACGCAATCGCAATGGCGCGACTGGATCACCCGCGACGGCAAGCCCGCCGGAGGCCGCAGCCGCGGTTTCAAGGCGGAGCCCGGCCGCTATCACCTCTATGTTTCGCTCGCTTGCCCTTGGGCGCACCGGACGCTGATCTTCCGCGCACTGAAGAGACTCGACAGCATCATATCGATGTCGGTCGTGCATCATTTCATGGGCGCCAATGGCTGGACATTCTTGGCCGAGGACGGCGCGACCGGCGACACGCTCTACGGCCTCGATTTCCTGCACCAGATCTACACCAAGGCTGATCCCATCTATTCGGGGCGGGTGACGGTGCCGGTGCTGTGGGACAAAAAGGATGAGACCATCGTCTCCAACGAATCCTCCGAAATCATCCGGATGCTGAATTCAGTCTTCGATGAGTGGGGCGATGCCAGCCTCGATTTCTATCCGCAGGCGCTTCGCGGCGAGATCGGCGCGATCAACGCGCTGGTCTATCCCGCCGTCAACAACGGTGTCTACCGCGCCGGCTTCGCCACCACGCAAGACGCCTATGAGGAAGCGCTCGGCGAGCTGTTCGCGGCGCTCGACACGCTGGAGGATCGGCTATCGACGCAACGCTGTCTCGTCGGCGGCCGCATCACCGAGGCCGACTGGCGGCTGTTCACCACGCTGGTGCGTTTCGACCCGGTCTATGTCGGCCATTTCAAGTGCAATTTGCGCCGCATCGCCGACTATCCAAACCTGTCGAACTATCTGCGCGACCTCTATCAGGTGCCCGGTGTCGCCGACACGGTGAACCTACATCACATCAAGGCGCATTATTATGGTAGCCACGAAACGATAAACCCGACGCGGATCGTGCCGCTGGGGCCGGAACTGGACTATGGTGCGCCGCATGACCGGGCGCGGTTTAACGAAGCGTCCTGATTTACCAGTAGACCGATACGACTTCACCTCCAAAAACCTCTGCGATCCGCCGCAAAGTCGCCGGCGTCGTGTCTTGCGGCAGGCGGTCGAGTGGGAAAAAGCCAGCCTCGGCGATTTCATGATCAGGCAGCTTCGGCGTCGTTTGGCTGAACTGCTCGATCAGATAAAAGCCGACATGGTCGCGGCGGCTGGCGCGGCGGTTGAAATGCATCGATTTGAAAACCGGCGGCGTGGTCAGCGCGATGTTGCCTTCCTCGGCCAGTTCGCGGGCCAGTGCCTCGGCCATCGTCTCGCCGACCTCGACGCCGCCGCCGGGAAGCTGCCAGCCGGGCACATAGGTGTGGCGGATGAGAAAGACGGAGTTGGAGGCGGTGTCGAAAACGAGACCGCGCACACCGAGCGTCATCGGCCTCCGCAGCACAAAATAGAGATGGAACAGCCTTGCCCTGAACCCCGCCCAACCTGTCTGGCGGAAGGCGTCTTCCGGGTCCGTCATCAGGTGCGAAACCGTGGGTGGAAAGACAAGCTTTTGTGGAAAGGGGGGCGCCGGTCGCCTATGAAGGATGCATGTTCAGGCTCGCGCATATTTCCGATGTCCATCTGGGGCCGCTCCCCGATGTATCCTATCGCGATCTCGCCTCCAAGCGCGTGCTGGGCTACGTCAACTGGCAACGCAATCGCCGCCGCCATATGCATGATGCCGTCATCGACAGCATCGTCGCCGACATCAAGGCGCAAAATCCGGACCATCTCGCCGTCACCGGCGACCTCGTCAATCTGGCGCTCGATGGCGAGATCGAGATGGCCAAGCATTGGCTGGAGACGCTGGGACCGCCGCACGACGTTTCGGTGGTTCCAGGAAACCACGATGCCTACGTGCCCGGCGCCTTCGACAAGATCTGCCGGTCGTGGGCCGCCTGGATGAGCGGCGACGGCGTCAACACACCGGTCGATCGCAATGCATTCCCTTATCTGCGCGTGCGGGACAATGTCGCGCTGATCGGGGTCTCGACGGCGCGCGCCACGGCCCCCTTCATGGCCAACGGCTTCTTCATGGAACGGCAGGCGGAGCGGCTCGGCAAGATCCTTCGCGACACCGGCGGGCAAGGCCTGTTTCGCGCCATTATGATCCACCATCCGCCGGTGCGCGGCGCCGTCTCCCAGCACAAGCGGCTGTTCGGCATCGCGCGCTTCCACAAGATCATCCGCCGGCAGGGCGCCGAACTCGTCCTGCACGGCCATTCGCATCTGCCGTCGCTGTTCCAGATCGGGACCCGCAGTGCCAAGGTTCCGGTGGTCGGTGTCGCCGCGGCCGGCCAGGCGCCGGGCGGCAAGGATCCGGCAGCGCAATACAATCTGTTCGATATCGATGGCGAAAAAGGCGATTGGCGCATCCGCCTGACGCGGCGCGGGCTGACCGGACCCGCAATACCGCCCGCCGACCTGCAGACGCTGGAGATTGGCGTCGAGGCTGCGGCGGCTACCGCCGCAGGCTGAGCCCCATCGCCACGAGGCGGTCCCAGAACAGGGCGATCGACACAGCCAGGCCGACCAGGGCGCCGGCGGCGATCAGGCCAACGCCAGACAGGAAGGCCGACCAGCCCTTGCCGTGCTGCGGCGATCGCAGCGGCGGCTCGGCTTCCGCCACCTCGGCCCGCCTGATGCCGGCCACGGCCGGTTCGACCCCGCCTTCCATCATCCTCTGGCGTTCGACGATGCGCTCGGCGACGTAGCGTGTGACGGAATCGGCAACCGGCTTCATCTCGGTCGATTCAGCCAGCACCACGCGGCCGATCCGGGTGTCCTTGAGGAAGCGGTAGGTTCGGCGGTCGCGCCCCATGGCGACATGGCTGACGGCGTCGATCCACAGGCGCGGCTGCAGTCCGGAGGAAACGACGAAGTCGAAATTGTCCATGTCGGCCGGAACATCGGCGAAGACGGGCGCGAGTTCGGCGGCCAGCAGATCGAGGCGCATGCGATGCGCCTCGCGCATGTCGACGACGACATCGTCGCGATCGGCGAAGGCATTCTTCACATCACGGATGGCATCGGAGAGTTTCCCTGACGGATCGATCTTTTCGCCTGCGTCCTTCATCGGCGTCTGCCTCGCGGGTTTGGTTAAGAGCGAGTTAACACAGACGCCGGCAAAATGCACTGGCGAGATCACAGGGATCGGGGGCGCCCAGCGGATGCCGGATGCGAAAAAGTCAGCCGGTCGCGGCGATGAGTTTCGGGCGCGGCGGCCTGGCGCGGCGGCTCGTATTGCGCCGAATGATGCTTGCAACCAGATCAGGCGCTTCCTCGATCAGCATATGGCCGGCCTCCAGCACGTGATGCACATGAAAGTGCGCCGGCAGGTCATCCGACTGGGCAATGGGCAGCACCGCGTCGTCACTTCCCCACGCCACCATGACCGGCATGGTCAGCCTGTCCAACTGGTCGCGCGGGATGACACCCTGCCGGTCGTCCCTGGTCATGGCGGCAGCGATCTCGACGAGTTTCCGCAACTGGCCGGGTCGCCCGCGCATGTCGCGGAGGACGTCGATGGTGTGATCGAATGGCCGGGTCAGTGGACCCGACATGGCGGCGAGGCACGCCCGGATCTCGGACAGGTCCTTTGCGGCGGCAAAGCGGCGCAACAGCGGGCCGTTGATCTCGGGGCCGAAGCCGCCGGGCGCCAGAAGTGTCAGCGAGGCGACTCTTTCAGGCTCTGCCAGCGCCATCAGCGCCGCCACCGCGCCGCCCATCGAGTGGCCGACCAGATGAACGCGCTTCAGTGCCCGTGCGGACAGATCGGCGAGAATGGCCCTTGCCGCCACTCTGGCCGGGCCGGCACCCGGGAAATCGAGCGAGAGCCCGTGGCCCGGCAAATCATAGGCAAGCGTGCGCGCGGGAGGCGCAAGCAACGAGATCACCTCGCGCCAGACATCGTGGCAGCCGCCGAAACCATGCAGCAGGACGATGGCCTTCGAGCCAACACCCTGTTCGGCGGCATGAAGCGATGCGACCATGAAATCTGAAAGCTTTATTGCGGGACTGCGCGTTGGGAATGCAGCTGGATTGCTCCTTGTCCAGCGCGATGGCCAGTAAAATTTTCGCGATTGGCGGGAGCTGCCGACAGTAAGCCGGCTTTTTTGCTAGAGCCTGTTGCGCCTGGGCAAGTATATGCGGCGCGGCTTAAGTTCTTGTCCCCGCATGTCGCTGTCCCACCCGTCGGCCCCTCGACGCGACGCTAGAGCGGTTCAGCGTTTGATAGAATCGTTGACCCGCTCTACTCTTTGTTCTTACGCAATCCCGGACGGAAAACCGCTACGCACTTTTCCTGGAATTGCTCTAGCTCGCGTTGCCGAGCCCGGCCGCGCGCAAGGCGCCAACCAGCCGTTCGATCAGATCGGCCGGGTATTTTCGGTCGATGAAGGTCGCGCGTGGATTGGCGGCGAATTTCGGGAATTTGACGGTCAGCTCATCGAGCAGCTTGTGCGCCAGCTTGTCCTGACCGGTGATGCTGGCGCCGATCAGCCGGGCGGCGAGATAATGTGATTTCGTTGCGGTTGTTCTCAGCGAGGAGCTGGCGATCGCGGCCTTGTTCGTGTCGCCAAGCATGAGTTCGCCGGCGAAAAGTCCGAAATCCCACCATGTCGGATGACCGCTTGAGGCATCGACCGCATGGGCCAGGATCGGCGTGCCCTCGGCGTATCGCCCGGCGAAAATCAGCCCGTAGCCATATGCGGCGGCCATGGCGAGATCGTAGGGGTTGAGGTCATAGGCCTTGCGCGTCCAGCGCAGCGCTTCGTCGGCATTGCCAAGACGCGAATTGATGTAGCCGTAGGAGCGATGCGCATAGGGGCTGGTCGGTCCCATCTGCACGGCGCGATGAGCGAATGTCATCGCCTTCTCGACAGTCGCATCCGGCGGATAGGCGTAGTGGTCGTTCACTGCTTCCAGGTGCAGCGAGGCCAGCTCCGAATAGACCAGCGGTGATTTGGCGCCATTATCGGCAAGGGTTTCGAGGCAGCGATAGGCAGCCTCGTGGGTCTTGGCGTTCTGGTCGAGGTAATATTTGTCGTTGAGCAACAGGCATTGCGTCAGCGCGGTCTGAATGCCGCTCTGCTCGATATAGCTGTAGATCGTGCCAGACGCAGGCAGCGCCGAACTCAGGATGCCGGCGATACGGTCCTCGATGGCGGATGGCGCGCTGTCGGTGGCCGCCAGGTTGCGCGACATAAGCACCCGTCCGGTCGCCACGCTCTGCAGTTCGATGGTGATATCGCCCGCGTCCGGTCCAGGCAGGACGTCGAAGATGAAGCTCGTCGCGCTGGCGACCGGATCAGTCTCGTCGACGGTGTCGCGACCGATGAAGTCGATCGTGTCGAAGCCGCTCAGGCCGGCGCGCAGCGAAGCGGCGACACGGCTGGCGTCAGGGCCATCGGCCTTGACGGCGATGTAGACGAGCGGCAAGGCCTCACGCGTGGAGGACGGCGCGATGCTGCTGGTCAGGCCGGTGGCCTCGAACGTAGCGGGGATCTCGCCGCCTGCCAGCAGGGCCCCGCTGCCCTGACGCAGGATCAGAACACCGAGCATGGCGATGACCAGGGCGATCGCCATCCAGAAGAACCTGAGGTGGCGCGCCACCGAGGGCGCCGGTGCCAGCAATGCAGCGGCCGCAATGGCGTCGTCGGCAGCGCCGGAGCGCTCGGCCGGTGCCGTTGCCGCGTCCGGCCGCCCGGCGGGTTTCGCCGTTTCCGGCAGACGGATCGCGTTGAGCTCATAAGCGGGGACGTAGCCGCCGCGCGGGATGGCGATGCGGACGGGCTCGGCGATGCCCTCATTGGCGAAATACTGCTGCAGCAACTCGCGCAGCCTGCCAGCCTGCACCCGCACGACGGCGTCGGTCGACGGATCGAAATCGCCATCCTTGCCGAAGACATCCATGGCAATGGAAAAGCCCTTGAGCCTATCGGCCTCGCCGGCCTGTTCGCGTTCGACAAGATAACGGAGCAGTTTGCGCGCACGCTCGGACCTTCCGAACGTTTCGCTGGCAAGCAGTCGCTCTAATGTCTCGCGCACTGCGGGGGCGGCAGGCGTGGCATGCTGCAAGTGTCGATCCTTTCGAAGTCGGCACAGGTTAAGGCACGATCATATAGTGCCCGCATCGCCGCACAAGTATGCACCCATTATGCGATCGCGTACCTAACCGGATAATTTTCCGGTGGTTAATGGCCGGGGCCGCTGCTGGCTCCAGAACAACAACCAAGGGGCAGCCAAAGCCTTGTTTGGGCTTGGAAAACAGCGGCGAGAGGCCGGGTTCGGCTTCTCGCGCCGCTCATTGGCGGACGCTATCCTGCCTTGCGGCTCACGATACGGTTGGCGGCCGACATCACCGCTTCCAGCGAGGCTGCGACAATGTTGGTGTTGATGCCTGCGCCGAACAATTTGCCCCCGGGATATTCCATCTCGACATAGGAGATGGCCGAGGCATTGGAGCCGCGCTGCATCGAGTGTTCGGAATAGTCGAGCACCGACATTTCGACGCCGACATGGCGCGACAGCGCGTCGACGAAGCCATCGATCGGGCCGGTGCCGGTGCCGGTGATGGTCACCTCCTTGCCGTTGTCGAGGATGACCGCCTCGATCACCCGCCGGCCCTTCACCTCGGTGTCGGGATAGGTGTGGTGGTCGAGGAATTTCAGGCGCGCGCCCGGCTGGTCGACATAGGTCTCGAGGAAGCGCTCATAAATGCGCTTGGCCGGAACCTCCTTGCCCTCGGCATCGGTGATCGCCTGGACCGCCTGGCTGAACTCGATCTGCAGGTTGCGCGGCAGGTTGAGGCCGTAATCGGCCTGCAGCACATAGGCGATGCCGCCCTTGCCGGACTGCGAGTTGATGCGAATGATGGCCTCGTAGCTGCGGCCGACATCGGCCGGGTCGATCGGCAGGTAAGGCACTTCCCACAGGCTGGTGTTGGCCTTCTTTAGGGCCTTCATGCCCTTGTTGATGGCGTCCTGGTGCGAGCCGGAAAACGCCGTGTAGACGAGTTCGCCGACGTAGGGATGGCGCTCGGGGATCTTCAGCTGGTTCGAATATTCATAGACGTCCTTCATCCGGTTGATGTCGGAACAGTCGATGCCCGGATCGACGCCTTGCGTGTACATGTTGAGCGCCAGCGTGACGATGTCGACATTGCCGGTGCGCTCGCCATTGCCGAACAGCGTGCCTTCGACGCGGTCGGCGCCGGCCATCAGGCCGAGTTCGGTGGTGGCGATGCCGGTGCCGCGATCATTGTGCGGATGCAGCGAGATGATCAGGTTTTCGCGGTTGTCGAGATTGCGGCACATCCATTCGATGCGGTCGGCATAGACATTGGGCGTCGACATCTCGACCGTCGACGGCAGGTTGACGATCAGCTTGTTGTCTGGTGTCGGCCTGACGATCTCGGTGACAGCGTTGCAGATCTCCAGCGCGACTTCGAGTTCGGTGCCGGTGAAGCTCTCCGGCGAATATTCGAAGCGATAGCCGCCGCCGGCCTTGGCCGCCATGTCGGTGATCATCTTGGCCGCATCGGTGGCGATGCGCTTGATGCCGCCGACGTCCTTCTCGAAGACTACGCGGCGCTGCAATTCGCTGGTCGAATTGTAGAAATGCACGATCGGGTTGGTCGCGCCCTTGAGCGCTTCGAAAGTACGGGTGATCAGCTCGGGCCGGCACTGCACCAGCACCTGCAGCGACACGTCGGGGGGGACGTTGCCTTCCTCGATGCACCAGCGCGCGAAGTCGAAATCGGTCTGCGAAGCCGAGGGGAAACCGATCTCGATCTCCTTGAAACCCATGTCGAGCAGCAGCGCGAACATGCGCGCCTTGCGCTCATGACCCATCGGGTCGATCAGCGCCTGGTTGCCGTCGCGCAGGTCGACCGAACACCAGATAGGCGCCTTGTCGATGACCTTCGAAGGCCAGGTCCGGTCGGTGAGGCCGACGGTCGGATAGGGTTGGTATTTGCGGGCCGCGTCCGACATGCCCCGGGCTGATTCGGTCATGCCCCGGGCTGACTCGTTGCCGGCTACCGCGGCATCGGAGCGGATCTCTTCTCGTGCGTTCATCGTCTTGTTCTCCCGGCGGCCCTCGGATCCGCCTTGGGCGGATTGATGGCGAGTGGCGCCTTTACCAGATTTTCGTTCGCTTGATGTGACTGCCAATTTTGAGACTGGCTAAGGAGCATGCGCTTGCGCGGCGGTTCGACCGCCGGGCGCTCCTTCAGCGAACCCGGCGATCGCCGATAAGGCCGAGAAGAAGCAGCGTCGAGGCCAGCGCGCGCACGGTCTCGCCGGCAAAGCCGGTCTGACGGGAAGCGGTGGTGGCGCGCGTGTTCATGGCGGTTCTCATACAGGAGCGGTCTGTGGGAGGCAAGCGGGCCGGCATCCGTCGCATATTATTCCTAATGCGGATGCTCTTCCCCGCGCGCCGCAAATGCGCCAGACTTGAGCGCCGGCGGGGCTGCGGTGCTCTGCCGTCGAGAGGGGGGTGTCCATGAATTTCGTGTTCTTCTCGCCGCATTTTCCCGCCAACGGCGCCGATTTTTGCGACCGGCTGAAGAAGGCCGGCGCCACTGTGCTCGGCATCGGCGACGCGCCCTACGAGGCGCTGGACAGCAAGCTCAAAGCGGCGCTTTCGGAATATTATCGCCTCCCCGACATGGAGGACTACGATCCGGTGTTCCGGGCGATGGGGCATTTCATCCACAAATGGGGCCGCATCGACCGGTTCGAATCGCTCAACGAGCATTGGCTGGAGCTGGAAGCCAACATCCGCACCGACTTCAACATCTATGGCACCAAGCTCGATTTCGTGAAGAATTTGAAGCGCAAGAGCCGCATGCGCGCCTTCTTCCGCAAAAGCGGCGTCGAGACCATCGCGCAGCGCAAATGCTCCGACAGGGCGGGGGCCATGACCTTCATCCGCCGCGTCGGCTATCCCGTGGTGGTAAAGCCGGATTCGGGCTCCGGCGCCTCGAACACCTTCAAGATCTCCAATGCCAGGGAGCTCGACCAGTTCTTCCGGGACAAGCCCGAGGATGTGACCTTCGTCATGGAGCAGTTCATCGAGGGGCTGGTGGTGACCTATGACGGGCTGGTCAACCGCGATGGCGAAGTGGTGCTGGCGGCCAGCCACCGCTACGACCAGAGCGTCATGGAGGTGGTCAACAAGGACCGACACATGAGCTACACCTGCTTTCCCCACATCAGGCCCGTGGTCGAGGAAGCCGGCCGCAAGATCCTGAAGGCGTTCGATGTGCGCGAGCGCTTTTTCCATATAGAGCTGTTCGAGACCCGGGATGATCGGATCATCGCGCTGGAGGTCAACATGCGGCCGCCCGGCGCCTGGATGACCGATGCGATCAACTACACGTTCGATATCGATGTCTATGCGGCATGGGCCGACATGGTGGTCAAGGACGCCGCCGGCGGGCCCTATGAGGGCAAGTATTTCACCGCCTATGCCAGCCGCAAGCGGCACCTCCACTATTTGCACAGCCATGAGGACGTGCTAGCCGCCCACAAGGACAAGATCGTCCATCATCAACCGATAGAAGAGGTTTTCAGCCGCGCCATGGGAAATTACGCCTACCAGATGCGCTCGAAGGATCAGGTGGCGCTGCGCGAGGCGGTCGCCTTCATCCACGCGGAAAAGGCTTGAAGCCAATGGACATCTCCTATCACAAGGCTTTCGCCCGCAATCTCGGCCGCGACATGGAATACAAGCGCTACGGCCATGCCGGCCGGCCGGTGGTGGTGTTTCCGACCTCGCAGGGGCGGTTCTACCAGTTCGAGGATTCCGGCGGGGTGGGCGCGCTGGCCGAGTTCATCGACACCGGTCGCATCCAGCTGTTTACAGTCGACGGCATCGATTCGGAATCCTTCTTCGACAGGCATGCCGACAAGGCGCATCGCATCGGCCGCCATGAGGCCTATTTCCGCTATGTGCGCGAGGAGGCACTGCCGGAGTTCCTCGCCACGGCGGCGCAGGCCAATGGTGGGCGCAAGCTGAAGCCACTGTTTTCAGGCTGTTCGATGGGCGGCTATCATTCCTCGAACTTCGTCTTCCGCTTTCCGGAACTGGCCAGCGGCGTCATCGCGCTGTCGGGCGTCTATTCGGCCCGCGATTTCTTCGGCAAGGCGCTGGAGGGCGACATCTTCTACAACTCGCCGCTCGACTACCTGCCCGGGATCGTCGACCCGAAGCTGCTGGCCCGGCTGAAGGCGCTCAGGCTGATCTTCTGCTGCGGGCAGGGCGCCTGGGAAGAGCGCATGCTGGTGGAGACGCGCCAGCTCGAACAGATACTGCGCCACAAATCCATTCCCGCCTGGGTCGACTATTGGGGCGGCGACGTCAGTCATGACTGGCCGTGGTGGCACAAGCAGCTGGTCTATTTCTTCGGCCGCTGGTTGGATGAGGATCTGATGCACAGGCTGGATTGAACTCCAGGCCGGCTCGAAGGTACCTATTCCCGGATGCTTCTGGCCACCAGCCGCGCGACGCTCGGGCCGACGAGCAGCACGATCAGGAAGCGCGCCGACTGCAGCGCCATGACGAAGGAGATGTCGACATGCTGCGCGGCGGCGGCGATGATGGCCACGCTGTCCATGCCGCCTGGGCTCGTCGCGAGATAGGCCGTCAGCGGGTCGATGCCAAGCACGCGGCTGATGACGAAGGCGAGCCCGCCGCAAAAGGCGATCAGCGCCACGATCGAGGCGATGATCTGCGGCAGCGCGCGTGTCGCGTGGCGCAGGATCGGCCTGGTGAAATTCAGCCCGATCGACCAGCCGACCATGGCGTAGCTGATTGCCAGCAGCCAGGGCGGCAACTGCATCCCGACGCCAAGGCCAAGATGGATGACGGCGCCGAAGATGAAGGTGCCGAGGAAAAAGGGCGAGGGCAGCCGGCAGAGCTTCCCCGCCAGTCCTCCGACCAGCGCGATGCCGATAGTGGCGGCGAAAGCCTGCCCATCGATCGGCGGAAACCAGATGACGGGCGGGATTTCGATGCCCGACGTGTCGACCCACATCTTGGCGACGATAGCCGCCGTCATCGACACGAAGATGACGCGCAGATACTGCATGAAGGCGACGAGCCGCTGGTCGGCACCGAAGGCCCCGGCCATCAGCACCATGGCGGTGGCGGCACCCGGCGAGGAGCCCCAGACGGCGGTGGTTCCGGGCAGAATGCGCCAACGGCTGATCAGCCAGCCAAGCAGGCTGGAGGCCGCGACCGTGGCGATCACCACGCCGAGAAACAGCGGCCACTCGGCGTAGAAGACGGGAAAGATGTCGGCCGAGATCGAGGCGGCGACGAGGCAGCCGACAACTGCCTGGGCGGAGCCGAACAAAAGGCGCGGCACGCGCACCGTGGCACCATTGGTGCCGGCGACGATGGCCGCCAGCATTGGCCCGATCAGCAGCGCCGCCGGCAAGGCGGCGAATTCGAGCGCGCCGGCGAGCAGGGTCGAGATGACGAGGAGGATCAGCCATTGCCAAGGCCTGCGCAAACGCGCCATGCGCTCGATGGCGGGCTGGTCCGGGATGTGCTGCTCGGGCGAGGAATCCATCGTCTGGTCTTAGACCGAGGCACAAAAAATGCGAACCCCGTATACCTAAAAGAGTATGTTTCCGCGCTTCAGCCTTGCTGCCTAGGGGCTCCGGGTCAGAGCTTTCGAATAGGGCCCGGGTAGCGGGCTACAATATTGTCCGTCGTCAACAAGGTAATGCCTTCTATATTAGCCTGAGCTACAAGGATTCGATCGAAGGGGTCTCTGTGGATCGGCGGAAGTCCATCGACGGCAACGGCGTGCTCGCTGGTGACGGGCACCTCATGATAGCCGTTGTCGAAAAGGCCTCGCCTCAGTAAGCGCGGGTCCACAGTGAAGTCGTCTCGCCCAAGCCCTCGTTTGATCGCCACTTCCCACAGGCTGGCAGCGCTGAACAGCAATTCGTTCGACGGGTCTTCAATCTCTGCGAGGGCAGCAAGGGGCAGTCGGTCCGGTTCGCTGGCCGCCCACAACAGCAAATGGGTGTCGAGCAGCAGCTTCACGTCTTGATGCCGAACAGTTGCTCGATCTGCTCGCTGCCCATGCGGTCGAAATCGTCGGGGACAGAAAACCGGCCGGCCATGAAACCGACCCGCCGTATCTGCGCCGAAGCCGGCTGATCGATGGGCACGACTTTGACCAGTGGCTTGCCAGCCTTGGCGATAATAAACGGCTCACCTTTGGCGGCCTGGTCAACGAGACGCGACAGATTGGTCTTTGCATTGTGGATGTTCACGGTCTGCATTACAGTTTGCTCCCAACAGACTTAGTCCACAGAACTTAGTCTTTTGTGTGGGTACTGCAAGTAGCCTCCCGGCAAGATCAGCCCGTCTTGCCGTCGACCAACCCAAAGCCGCCGACGGGGTGGGTCTCCACCTGGAACTCGAAGCCGGCGATGAAAGGGCGCGCCTTGGCTATGGCCGCCTGGACCTCGGGCAGTTGCAGCGAGGCCTTGTGGCTTGTCTGATCCGTCCACACTTCGGTGACCCAGATCGCATCGGCATCGGCCGGATCGGTGGCGATGATATAACTCAGGCAGCCGGGCAGGGCGCCGGTGCTGGCACGCAGGACCTCCATGACCGCGTCGCGCTTGCCGCGCGACGCCCGCATCTTGCCGATCAGTCCGTACATTCCGTTGCCTCCCTTTGAAGTCTCCGACAAGAATAGTGCGGGTCGCCAGTATGCTGATAGCCGGTCACGGCATCAACTGGCCGCCATTCACCTCGATCACCTGGCCGGTGATGTAGCCGCTCAGGAGATCGGACGACAGGAACAGATAGGCGCCGACGCAGTCCTCCGCGGTGCCGGCGCGTCCTTGCGGAATGGTGGCCACCATGCCCTTCATCTGCTCGCCGGTCGAATAGCGCTCATGGAAGGGTGTGAGGATCGTGCCCGGCGCCACAGCGTTGACCCGGATGCCGAAGCCGATCAGCTCCTTGGCCATGCCGCGCGTCACATTGGAGACGAAGGCCTTGGCCGAGCCGTAGAGGCCGGCCCCGCCGCCCGCTCCATTGCGCGCTGCGATCGACGAGGTATTGATGATGAAGCCACCTTGCTTCTTCAGCCATGGCATAGCCTTGCGCGAGGCGGTCAGCACCGAACGCGCGTTGAGGTCCATGACCGCATCGTAATGCGCCTCGGTCTGCTCGGCGTAGGGCACGCGGCCGAGCATGCCACCGGCATTGTTGACCAGCCCGTCAAGGCGCCCGAAGTGCCGCGCGCTGTCCTCGACGACGCGCTCGACGTCGGCGGCAACGGAGAAATCGCCCTGGGCGAGGAAGACCTCGCCGCCATTCCCGGTGATTGTCTTGGCCAGCTTTTCGGCCGCCTCATGGCTCGAATTGTAATGCAGCGCTACCCGGCACTTCTGAGCGGCGTAGGCCAGCACCAAAGCCGCGCCTATGCCGGTCGAGGCACCGGTGACCAGCACCGTCTTGCCGGCGAGATCGGGGATGGTGAGCGCGGTCGTGGCGGGCAATGCCGGTCCTCCGGAGGTTCAACGGGACCAGTCGTTCCCGGCCCATGGTCAAGACTGTGCACTATGGCCTGAGATAGGCATAGCCCTGGCTTTGCAATTCCGCGAGCTTGACGACGCCACCCTTGTCGGCGGCATGGAAGCCTTCGAGGAGGTCGGTCAGAGAAATATCCGTGCCATGCATGGTGTTGGCGCAGGTCTGCGGCTCCAGCCCCTGCTGCACGAGACCGGCGAAGCGGCCGGAGACCGCGGCCGATATGCCTTTCGACTTGAAGGCGGCAAGAGCTGGGCCATGCACGACCAGCACGATGTCGACCTTGCCGCCCGTGCCCTCATAGTGGTTCTTGATGTTGCCGAGCACGAAATTGACCTTGTCGAGGTCGCTCAGGTGATAGGCGACCTTGAGCCTTGTGGGCTCGGCCGCCGCCGCCCGCACCACGCGCAGGCCAAGGAACGTTCCGGTTCCGGCAAGAACCGCGCGGAACATGTCGCGCCGGCGCATGGCATCCTCCTCCGCTTGGCGGCCCACCGCAAAATCCGTGGCTCCCGCGGCGATACTAGCATAAAATGACGCAGCGTCTTGTCGAGGCGAGGGGGATCACATGGCGTTCAAGGGGCTGGATTGGAGGGCCGTCTTCACCGCCGGATTGAGCGCAGCGCTGCTTGGCGCGCTTTTCGGTCCGGCTTGCGCCGATGATGCCCTCAAGCTCACCGAACTCAGCCCGAACGGGGCGGATGCCTGCTTCGGCCATGTCTATGACGCGGCACACCTGAAGGCGCACCCGAAGCAGAAGGTGGCGCGGATCTTCTTCTACTACGGGCACGATCCGGTCAGCCGTCCGAACGAGGAACCGGCGCACTCCGACACCTCCTACAATGGCTTCGTCACCACCACCGTGCGCGGCGCCGAGGCGCCTCAATGGGCGGGTGGTTGGTGCAACCACCAGTCCGAGGACGGCAAATCAGGCGCCATCCATTGCGGCATGGACTGCGACCGCACGCTGGCGTCGCTGAAGGTCGACGACAAAGGCCGGCTGATGCTCTCGGACCTGCAACCCGACATCTATCTCGACGCCGATTCGGAGGAGGAACTCGGCACGGCGGAATATACCAGGCAGGCGCTCGGCTCGGAGGACGACAATTTCCGCCTCGACCCGATGCCGGCCGCGACCTGCAAGGCCGAGTTCGCGCGCATAGATCCGATCGATCCGGCGCTCGGGTCGCCGTTGCGCGAGCGGCTGAAGCCCGATCAGGCCTTCTGCTACGGGCACGACTATGATGCGGCGCACCTAGCCTCGCATCCCAACCAGCTGACGCAATCGATCCGGGTGTTTCGCGGGCCGGTGGAACTGGCATCCTTCGCTTCGGGCGGGGACGCGGCCAACTGGCCGGATGGCGCCGACATCGCGGTTTCTGTCACGACAAGGGAGAAGTCGGGCAAGGTCACACAGACCTATTCCTGCCAGGGCGAGGCCAACCAGTGGCGTTGTGCCGCGAGCTCGAAGATGAGTAATTTCTCCTGCGACATCGCGCAAAAGGAAATCTTCCTCAAGCGCGGCGCCAACGGCACGATGATGCTGGCCAATCCCAATAGCAGCCTGGCGGTCGTCGATCTTTGCTCGAAGGCCGCCGACGGCAAGACGAAATCGGACGACAAGGTCTACCGGCTGGAGGCAATGCCGCAATCGGCCTGCGCGCCGTGATTTGGCGCTTCGTCATCCTATGGCGAAGCAAGGAGCGAAGCGACGCGGCGCAGACCATAGGATCCATGCCGTGACTCGGCGGCGGCGCCACAGTGCAAAATTTGCTCAGCTGCACTCCACGGCTAAGGTCGCGGCATGGATCCTTGGGTCTGCGCGACGGAGCTGCGCTCCTGCTTCGCCCAAGGATGACGAAGTCGGGAGGGCTCGGCTAATTTCCGAGGTCGTGACGGGAAATCACTTCAGGCGAAAGGCACGGCCGTCGTGCCTTTGGGCAGCTTCGCCTCGTCATCGGGCTCGACATGGATGGTCACCCGCACGGAGGGGATCTCGGCCTTCAGCGCATCCTCGATGCGGTCGCAGATGACATGGCTGGCGCCGACCGACATGTCGGCGTCGACGACCAGATGAAATTCGATGAAGGTGGCGCGGCCGGCGATGCGGGTCTTGAGATCATGCACCTCCAGCGCGCCCTTGCAATTTGACGAGATGATGTCGCGGATGCGCATGTTTTCCGTCGTGTCGACGGCGCGGTCCATCAGGCCGTTCATCGACGAGCCGATGACATGCCAGCCCTGCCACAGGATGTTGAGCGCGACGATGACGGCCAGCGCCGGATCGAGGATCCGCCAACCGGTCAGGATCGCCCCGACCAGGCCGCCGAAGACGCCGATCGAGGTCACCACGTCGGTCATGATGTGATTGCCGTCGGCGACCAGCGCCGGTGACTTCTCGGTCCTGCCGGCACGGATCAGCGTCCAGGCCCAGAAGGCATTGATGACAGTGGCGACGCCGTTGACGGCAAGACCCTCCCAAGGCTGTTCGAGCGGCGTCGGCGTCTGCCAGGAGCGCCAGACTTCGTTGAGGATCAGAAGCGCTGCCAGCACGATCAGCACGCCTTCCAGCACGGCCGAGAAATATTCGGCCTTGTGATGGCCGAACGGATGGTCCTGGTCGGCCGGCTTGTAGCTGACCTGGATCGCCCAGAAGGCGGCGACCGAAGCAATGACGTTGACGATGGATTCCAGCGCGTCGGAATAGAGCGCGACGGAGCCGGTGATGTACCAGGCGGCTGCTTTCAGCGCGAGCACGACAAAGGCGACCACGATCGACCAGAAGGCAAGGTTTGCGACCTTGCGCTTCGCGGCCTCCCTGGCAGCGATCGCCACCGAGTTCTCGGCTTCGGCCATCGAGGTCAGGCTGCCTTTTCCTTGGCTTTGCGCGGCAGGTGGGCGACGATGTTCTCGATGATGCGCATGCCGGCATTGTGGCCGAGCGTCATGATCGATTCCGGGTGGAACTGCACAGCGGCGATCGGCTCCTTGCGATGCTCGAAGGCCATGATAACGCCATCCTCGGTTTCGGCCGTGACCATGAAGTCATCGGGCAGGCGCACCGGATCGGCGAAGATCGAGTGATAGCGGCCGACGGTGACTTCCTTGGGCAGGCCGGAGAAGATGATGCCCGGCTTGGAGACGCGGATGCGCGACGGCTTGCCGTGCATGGGAATATGCAGCTGCCGCAGTTCCCCGCCATAGGCTTCGGCCAGCGCCTGCAGGCCAAGGCAGACGCCGAAGATCGGCAGGTCGCGGGCGCGCGCCTTCTTGATGGTCGCGGCGCAATCGAAGTCCTTCGGCGTGCCGGGACCGGGCGACAGCACGACAAGGTCGGGCTTCAGCCGCTCGAACACTTCCTCCGGCACCGGCGAGCGCACGGTCGAGACATTGGCGCCGGTCTGGCGGAAGTAGTTGGCCAGCGTGTGGACGAAGCTATCCTCGTGGTCGACGAGCAGGATGTTGACGCCGTCGCCGACGCGCGCGGTGGTGCGCTCGGTGCTGGTCGAATTGCCCGATTTGGCGTCGCGGATGGCGGAGAGCATGGCGGATGCCTTCAGTTCGGTTTCGGCTTCTTCTTCCTCGGGAATGCTGTCGAAAAGCAGCGTGGCGCCGGCACGCACCTCGGCGATGCCGTCCTTGATGCGGATGGTGCGCAGCGTGAGCCCCGTGTTCATGTCGCCGTTGAAGTTGACCATGCCGATCGCACCGCCATACCAGGCGCGCGGGCTCTTCTCGTTCTGCTCGATGAAGCGCATGGCCCACAGTTTCGGCGCGCCGGTGACGGTGACCGCCCAGGCGTGCGAGAGAAACGCGTCAAAGGCGTCCATGCCTTCGCGCAGGCGCCCTTCGATGTGATCCACGGTGTGGATCAGGCGCGAATACATCTCGATCTGGCGGCGGCCGATGACGCGCACCGAGCCTGGGTCGCAGACGCGCGACTTGTCGTTGCGGTCGACATCCGAGCACATTGTCAGCTCGGATTCGTCCTTCTTGGAATTGAGCAGCTTGATGATCTGCTCGGAGTCCGAGATGGCGTCGTCGCCGCGCTTGATAGTGCCGGAGATCGGGCAGGTCTCGACGCGGCGGCCGTTGACGCGCACGAACATCTCCGGCGAGGCGCCGATCAGATATTCGCCTTCGCCCAGATTGATGAAGAAGGAATAGGGCGAGGGATTGATCGACTTCAGCTTGCGCGAAATCTCGGACGGCTGCGTCTCACAGCGCTCGTAGAACATCTGGCCGGGCACCACCTCGAACAGGTCGCCGCGCTTGAAGCTCTCCATCGCGCGGCGCACCAGATTGGCGTATTCGCCCGGCTCATGATCGCCACGCGGCGGGATGCGGTCGGCGGTCTTGAACGGCTCGGCCACCGCATCGCGCGGCAGGCCTTCGGTCGAAAAGCCTTCGCCCGAATAGTCGTAGCGGTCGGTCCAGGCCTTGGCCGAATAATGGTCGACGACCAGGATCTCGTCAGGCAGGAACAGCACCAGGTCGCGCTGGCTTTCCTTGCGGACGAGGGTGTGGTCGACCGGGTCGAACTGGAAGGCGAGGTCGTAGCCGAAGGCACCGTAGAGGCCGAGATTGG
Source organism: Mesorhizobium sp. B2-4-12 (assembly GCF_006441575.1). Classification (NCBI taxonomy): domain Bacteria; kingdom Pseudomonadati; phylum Pseudomonadota; class Alphaproteobacteria; order Hyphomicrobiales; family Phyllobacteriaceae; genus Mesorhizobium; species Mesorhizobium sp. B2-4-12. The sequence goes on along the minus strand of NZ_VFVC01000027.1, from coordinate 53,429 downwards.
CGTCCTCGGCGGTCTTGAACAAGGCGGTGATGGCGCGCAGCACGGTGAAGACGGAGGGAACGCGGCTGCGCTCTTCCTCGGTGAAGACACGGCCGGGCTTGGCAACGTCGAGGCGGATCAGCCTTTTCGAAGTCTCGGCAATCGTGACCTCGGAGAGAGCGCCGAGCGTCTTGCCGATGACCGGCAGCAGCGCCTCGCCACGGCTGTTCAGCGCCTCGATGCGCATGGCGCGGCCGCGGGCGGAGATCACCAAAGGCGGATCGATAATGGCGGTGTCCCAGCGCGTGTAGCGGCCGGGATATTCGTAATTGGAGGAGAACACCGCGCCGCGGCGCGCATTCAGCCCGTCGACATAGGCGTCGATCGCACCTTCATAAGGTCGGTCGTGGCGTTCGCGGGTAATGGTGACGCCACCCGCGGTTACGAAGCGTTCAGCGCCGTTTTCCAGAACCTGCATCGTCATTGCCGTCTCCATCAGCTACTTGGGGCAACGGACCCGGGAATGGCTTTAAAAAACAAATGGCCGCCCGGACATTCCGTTGCGGCCACCCTCTCTTTTCACGCGCACGCGTTCGAACAGGCCGCTGTCAGCAGGCCCACCACCAAATGGTCTTGGTCGAACGCATGTTCATGGGATTCCCATAGCGGCGATTGAGTGGCCACGCAACTGGATTCGGTGCGAAGGCGCCCGGCCTTAATCCTCCAGAGTGCCCGACCTTGCGTCGGCGCTCTTTCTGTCGCCGACCAATTTCAGCAGATCCTCGCCAGCGCGGATGATGCGGCGCGAGCGGCGGGTCAGGATGATGCCGTCCTGCGGCGCGAAGACTTCCGTGCGGCCATCGGCTTCGCCCGGCGCATGGATGATGGTGGCGAGACGTGCTCCCCTAGCCACGCGGTCGCCGGGCTTGACGTCGTAGAGGACGGCACCGGAGCGGGGCGCCGGCATCATGTCGATGTTTTCAAGCGGAGCGACGGCACCTTTGAAGGAAGCTGGAGCGGGCAGGGCCTTGTCGGCGACCACGCCGCGCGCGACGAGCAGGCGGTAGAGCCCTTCGGCGTCGGCTGCGGCGAGCGCGCCATCGACATCGAGGATGCCGCGATATTCGACCGTGGTGGCGACGCGGCGGTCGAATTTCGCCACGCCGGCGGGCGCGTTCTGGTAAGGCATGATGGAGGCGCCCTCGAAGGTGCCGTCAGTGTCCTCGCTCCACAGCACCACCGCGTCGACGCCCATGGCGGCGGCGCAATCGGCCATGGCTGGCCATAGGCTGGTGTGGATGTAGAGATAGGCAAGACCCTCGTCGTCGCAATGCAGGTCGAGCACGATGTCGTGGCCGAGCGATAGCTGCACCAGGCGTGACTTCAGCCGCTGGTCGGCGCCGCCAAGGATGGTGTTGGGCAAGAGGGCGGCATCCGGTGCCGGGAGCAGCGGAAAGCCGCGGTTGAAGTTGGTGCGGGTGCCCAGGTGAAAGCGGCCCTGGTGCTCGCCGAAATGATATTGCGCGCGGCCGATCGGGTTGGCCCAGGGGACGATGGTAATGTTGCCCCTGATGCGGCCTTCGGCCTCGGCCTTGTTCAGCGCCGGCATCAAGGCGTCGATGGCGACGACGCCCGGCAGTTCGCCGGCATGGAGGGCTGCCTGCAGATAGGCCGAAGGTGCGGCCCTGTCGGATCCGGCGAAGCGGAACACCGGGAATTCGTAGGAAACGCCCTCGCTGTCGCCGGCGATGCGTTCGATCGATCTCTGCATGACGTCCTCCATCAGAGTGAGAAGACATGCCCATTGAAGGTGCCGATGTCGATTGGTCCAGCCCGCCGCGCTATGGGCGCAAGTGGTTATTCGGCGGCAGGCTGAAGGGCGGCGACCGGCGCGCGCCGGTCCAGTGCCTGCGAAAGCACCGCCACGGCGACCGCCAGCAGAGCGAGCACCGCGCCGACCAGCGGCAGATTGGCATAGGACACGCCGGCGGAAAGAGCCACGCCGCCGATCCAGGCGCCGCCGGCATTGCCGACATTGAAGGCGCCCTGGTTCAGGGTGGCGGCAAGGTTTGGTCCCTCTGATGCCGCCTCGACGACGCGGATCTGCAGCGGCGGCACCACGACGAAGATGAGCAGGCCCCACAGGAAGACAATGCCGATGGCAACAGAGGCGATCGCGCCGAACTGCATGAAGCAGACGAAGAGCAGCGCCATTAAAAGCAGCGTGCCGATCACGGTCGGCATCAGCTTCCAGTCGGCCAGCCTGCCGCCGATGATGTTGCCGATGGTCATTCCGGCGCCGAACAGCAGCAGTACCCAGGTGACCGCCGAGGTCGACAGGCCCGACACATCGGTGAGGTAGGGTTTGATATAGGTGAAGACGGCAAAAAGGCTGGCCGAGGTCAACGCCGCGATCAGCATCGCCAGCCACACCTGCAGCTTGCCCAGCACACGGACTTCAGCGCGCAGGCCGCCGCCGCTCGGTTCAGTGACGTCTGACGGCACCAGCAAGGCGATGGCAGCGACCGAGATCAGGCCGATGCCGACCACGGCCAGGAAGGTGGCGCGCCAGCCGAAGGCCTCGCCCAGCGCCGTGCCGGCCGGAACGCCGAGGATGTTGGCGAGCGTCAGCCCCGCAAACATCAGCGCAATGGCGCTGGCTCGCTTGTTGCGCGGCACCAGGCTTGCGGCGACGACAGAGCCGATGCCGAAGAAGGCGCCGTGGCCGAAGGCGGTGAAGACGCGTGCCGCCATCAGCAGCCAGTAATTGGGCGCTATGGCGCAGAACAGATTGCCGAGGACGAACAAAGCGGCCAGCCCGACCAGCACCGGCTTGCGCGGCAGATGCGCGGTGGCCATCGCCACGATGGGCGCGCCGAAGACGACGCCCAGCGCATAGCCGGTGACCAGCAGTCCGGCGGCCGGGATCGTCACGCCAAGGTCGGCGGCGACCTCCGGCAGCAGGCCCATGATGACGAATTCGGTGGTGCCGATGCAGAAGGACGCAATGGCAAGCGCAAGGATCGGCAACGGCATGTGGCGTCCAGACTGAATCGGTTCAATTTCAGATTGCGCGAGGATCGCTGGGGGACGCAACAGACATTGCCGCAATGCAGCAATGCAGAAAGCCGACAGCTCGCCGCATTTTCGGCCGGAGTCGTACCGTCAGGCTATTCCTCAGCACGTTGCAAAAAATCAACGGAACTCTTGGTTGCTCCCTCTCCAGATGAAAAGCATATCTACAAAAAATGAATAGCTAATCAGACATAAAGAAACCATAATAAATCCACACGTCATATTAACGTAGGTTTTCATGGAAATGTATATTAACGCCGAAAACGAACATATAAAGGAAAATGAAATTAAAAACATCATTTTGTTTGGCATTTTTAAAGGCATGTATTGTCTAGAATTGTAGTGTTTCGAACTAAAATACGCAAGGTAATACCCGACTAGCGCATACACGACTATGATTCTGCGAAATAAATTTTTATTATCGATCGTTCCTCCTAGCAATACTAAAAAAATTAACGATATCAAGCCGAATATCGCTATAAAACCCCGTAAGTTCGTTCTGCATTTAAATTGGATTTCCTTAAAATGAAGAACATACATAAAGCCCTTTATAGAAAATCTACCGTGTAAATCACATTAACAACATCGGGGGTGCCAATTTGATATATGGAGCCCCTTACGAAGAGCATGGGTCGTGACCGTTGCGACTCTTCAGCTTACCGCACTTGGTCCAATGATGCTCAACTAGATAGAATTGATGCCTGTAGAGGATTGTCAGACCAGCGGTTTCAGCTCCTGCGCTATCGTCGGCAGCAGTTCCGAGACATTGGGATGGATGTGCACGGCGCGCGCCAAGGTGTCGACGGGCGCTTTGGCGTACATCAGGTCGAGCACGCAATGCACCGCTTCGTCGCCGCCGGGGCCAAGCACCGAACAGCCGAGAATCTGCCTGGTGTCAGCATCGACCAGGATCTTCATGAACCCTTGCGTCTCGCCCTTTTCGACGGCGCGGCCGACGCGGGTCATCGGCCGCTGGCCGACCAGCGCGCGGCGTCCGGATTTCTTCACGGCTGCTTCGGTCATGCCGCAGCGGCCGAGCGGCGGGTCGATGTAGAGCGCATAGGCCTCGATGCGGTCGCTGACCTTACGTGGGTCGTTGTCCAATAGGTTGGCGGCGACGATCTCATAGTCGTTGTAGGAGGTGTGGGTGAAGGCGCCCTTGCCGTTGCAGTCGCCCATCGCCCAGATGCCGGGCACGCTGGTGCGCAACTGGTCGTCGACGATGACGAAGCCACGTGTGTCGACCGCGACGCCGGCTTTGTCCAAGCCGAGATCGTCGGTGTTGGGCACGCGTCCGATCGCCAGCAGCACATGCGAGCCGACAGCAGGTGGCTTGCCGGCCGAGAAGGTCACGGCGATATCCTTGCCTTGCTTGGCAAAGGCGATTTCGTCGGCGCCGAGATGAACCTCGATCTCCTCGTTTTCGAGGATCGACAGGATGGCGGCCGAGACGTCCTCGTCCTCGCGGCCGGTCAACCGGGAGGCCTTTTCGATCACCGTCACTTCGGAGCCAAAGCGGCGGAACATCTGCGCGAATTCGAGCGAGATGTAGCTGCCGCCGACGACGATGAGATGGCGCGGGAGCACATCGAGGTCCATCATCGACGAATTGGTCAGATAGTCGATGTCATGGACACTGGGCAGGTCGGGCACCGCGGCGCGGCCGCCGGTGTTGAGGAAGATCTTTTCGGCGGTCAGAAGGTCGTCGCCGACGCGCACCGTGTTGGCGGATTCGAAACGCGCATGGCCACGATAGAGCGTACAGCCCTTCATGCCGGCGATCCACGTCTCCAGATTGGTGCGGGCGTCGATCGTCACCTTGTCCTTGCGCGCCTTGATTCTGGCATAATCGACCGCGACGGGGCCGGAGAGCGTCACGCCGTAATCGGCGGCGCGGCGGGCGAGATGCGCGGCATAGGCGCTGGCCACCATGGTCTTGGTCGGCATGCAGCCGGTGTTCACGCAGGTGCCGCCGATCAGCTTGCGCTCGATCAGCGCGACGCTCATGCCCGCCGCGTTCAGCCGGCCGGCTAGCGAAGGGCCTGCCTGTCCTGCGCCGATGACAATGGCGTCGAAGGTTTTCGTCGTCATGCCACCGCCGCCACGATCAGCAGGCCGCCGATGATCGCCACCGCGTCCTCGATGAAGGCGGCGGGCGGATCCTTGCCGAAGGCGGCGACCAGCCGGCCACGCGCCTCGGCACCGCCCAGCGTACCGATGACCGCGCCAATGACGCCGGCGAACAGGCAGACGATGGTGGCGCCGCCGGTCGCGCCGATCACCGCGCCGCTGAAGGCGCCAAGCAAAATACGGGCGCCGAATTGCTGCGGCACCTTGCGGCTCGGCGTCGACGGCAACTGGTCGGTGATGAGCTCGACAATGGCCAGGATGGTGAAGATGCCGACGGCGGCCCAATGGCTCATGAAGCTGGCCCACGTGCCGGCGACCGGCAGCCAGCCGAGATACGCGCCCCAAGCAACAGTGGCCGGCGCGGTCATGGCGCGAAGACCGGCAATGACGCCGATCAGAAGTGCAAGTATGTACAGCATGATTCCCCCTCAAATGCCGGACAGGCTGTCCGGCAAAGACACGCCACCATAGCCGGGTATTTGACCAGCTGCGATATAGACCTTGGTGTTTTCCCGTCGGAACCGACTGTGCTTTGGCTGCAATTCGAAGAGGAGATATCGCCATGTCCGAAAGTGAGCGCGGCAAGATGGCCGATGGCGAATGGTACACCTGCCTGGATGGCGAACTGGAGAGTCTGCGCGTCACGGCGCGTGACGCATTGTTCGAGCACAATTCGCTGCCGCCGCGACTGCGCGGCAATCTCGGGCCGGGCTTGATGGCACTGCTCGGCGGCGTGGGCGAGGGTGCCCGCGTCGAGGCGCCGTTCCACTGCGCCTACGGCTTCAACATCTTCCTCGGCAATGGCGTCTTCCTCAATGCCGGCTGCCCTATCCTCGACACGGCAAGCGTGCGCATCGGCAAGGGAACGCTGCTTGGCCCCAATGTGCAGATCTATTGCGCCGAGCATCACAGGCACGCGGCCGGGCGGCGAGCCGGGCTGGAGATCGCCAGGCCGGTCGAGATCGGCGCCGAGCCTGGATCGGCGGCAGCGCCGTCATCCTCGGCGGCGTCAGTATCGGCGAAGGCGCCATCGTCGGCGCGGGCGCTGTGGTGACGCGCTACGTGCCTGCCAATGCGACCGTCGTTGGCAACCCGGCGCGACCGGTCGAGCGTGGCTGAATCTCCTCAACCAATCAGGCATGCGATATCTGCCCGTCAGCCCGCCTTGAGAATTCCCGCCGGTATTGCGCTGGCGACGTCCTGAGCCTTGCAGCAAAGTGCTGGCGCAGCGATGTGGCGCTGCCGAAGCCGGCCTCGAAGGCCACCATGTCCATCGATTTTTCCGTGGCTTCCAGCAACCGCTGCGCCAGTTCGATGCGCTGGCTGGTCAGCCAGTCGCCGAAGCTGGTGCCGGTCGATTTCTGGAAGCGGCGGGTGAAGGTGCGCCGGGTCAAGCCGGCGGCTTCGGCGACGCTGTCGAGACTGTGCGCCTCGCCGAGCGTGGCGCGCACCGCGTCGAGAGCCCCGGTGAAGCGGTCGGCGTTCGCGCTTCTTGCCACGGGGCGTTCGATAAACTGCGCCTGCCCGCCCTGCCGGTGCGGGGAGAGGACGACGTGCCGGGCGAGCCGCAGCGCCGCCTCGGCGCCGTAACGGGCGCGCACGATATGCAGACAGCAGTCCAGCCCAGCGGCGACGCCGGCGGAGGTGACAATGTCGCCTTCATCCACATAGAGCACATCCGCATCGACTGAAATGTCGGGGTGCAGGTCCCGCAGCTGGTCCGTATAGGCCCAGTGCGTGGTTGCTTTCCGTCCCGAAAGCAGGCCGGCGGCGGCGATGGCAAAGGTGCCGAGACAGAGGCCGACAATCAGCGCCCTGCGCCGGTGCGCGCGGCCGAGCGCTTCGTGGAGCTGCCTGGCCAGCGGGGCTTCCAGATCCTTCCAGCTTGGGATGACGATGATATCGGCATCGTCGAGCGCGGACAGCCCGTGCGGCACAACAATGCTCAGCCCGGCATCGGTCCGGATCAACCCGTCCTCGACCCCGCAGACGCGGAAGTCGAAGCGCGGCAGGCCGAGCCTGGTGCGGTCGGCGCCGAACACCAGGCATGGCACGGAGAGATGGAACGGGCTGATGCCATCGAAGGCAAGCACGGCAATGATCGGGGCGGTCATGCGCATTTCCGACAGTTGAATGCAGATTGTCCCAATTCTTTCGGATGATGTCAATTGGGCCACTTTTGGCAGCTCGGCGACCTGCCTATTTTCGGTCATCGCATTCAAGCCGGAAAGGAAAACACCATGTCTGACCCAGCCGCCACAACGCCGCGCCGCGCGCTCGTCGTCGTCGACGTCCAGAACGACTATGATGGTGGCAATCTCGCCATCCAGCATCCGCCATTCCCTGACAGCGTCGTCAATGTGGCGCGTGCGATGGACGCGGCGGCAGCGGCCGGTATCAAGGTGGTCGTCGTCAAGCAGATGGCGCCCGAGACGTCGCCGATCTTCGCCAAGGGCAGCCATGGCGGCGAACTGCATCCCGAAATCGCACGGCGCGGCCGCGACCATTATGTCGAGAAGATGCTGCCATCGGCCTTCACCGGCACCGACCTCGAGGAATGGCTAAGGGCCAATGCCATCGATACGATCACGGTCGTCGGCTACATGACGCATAATTGCGACCTGTCGACCATCATCCATGCCGTGCATATGGGCTTTGCGGTCGAGTTCCTGTCCGATGCGGCCGGTTCGGTGCCCTACGCCAACAGCGCCGGCTATGCCTCGGCCGAGGAGATCCACCGCGTGATCACAATCATCCTGCAGTCGCGCTTCGCGGCGGTGCTGAAGACCGCCGAATGGATCGAATGCCTGAAGACCGGCGCTTTGCCGGAGCGTGATACGATCTACGCATCGAACCAGCGGGCACTGGCGCGTAACGCCGCGTAGCCGGGTCGTCCCGAATGAAAAAGGGCGCCACCCGGCGCCCTTTTGTCCGTCGATACCACGAGGCTTAGAACAGGCCTTCGATCTGGCCGGCCTCGTTGAGGAATATCTTCTCCGAGGACGGGGCCTTTGGAAGGCCTGGCATGGTCATGACCTCGCCGCAGATGATGACGACAAAGCCGGCACCCGCCGAAAGCCTGACCTCGCGCACCGGCACGGTGTGGCCGGTCGGCGCGCCGCGCAGGTTCGGGTCGGTCGAGAATGAATACTGGGTCTTGGCCATGCAGACCGGGAGGTTGCCGTAGCCAGCCTGTTCCCAGGCATGCAACTGGTCGCGCACCGACTTGTCGGCGATCGCTTCCGAGCCGCGATAGATGCGCTGGACGATAGTGTTGATCTTTTCGAACAGCGGCATGGCGTCGGGGTAGAGCGGCGCGAACTGCGAGGCGCCGGATTCGGCCAGTGCCACCACCTTGTTGGCGAGGTCCTCGATGCCGGCCGAGCCGTTGGCCCAGTGCTTGCACAGGATCGCCTCTTCGCCCATCGAGGCGACATAGTCCTTCATCGCCTGAATTTCGGCGTCGGTATCGGAATAGAAGTGGTTGATGGCAACCACCGCCGGCACGCCGAACTGCCTGATATTCTCGATGTGGCGGCCAAGGTTGGCGCAGCCCTTCTTCACCGCCTCGATGTTTTCCTTACCAAGGTCTTCCTTCTTGACGCCACCATTCATCTTCATGGCGCGCACGGTGGCGACGATGACGGCAGTTGCCGGCTTGAGGCCCGCCTTGCGGCACTTGATGTCGAAGAACTTCTCGGCACCCAGGTCGGCGCCGAAGCCGGCTTCGGTGACGACATAGTCGGCGAGCTTCAGCGCCGTCGTGGTGGCGACAACCGAGTTGCAGCCATGCGCGATGTTGGCGAACGGGCCGCCATGAACGAAGGCCGGGTTGTTCTCCAGCGTCTGCACGAGATTAGGCTGCATGGCGTCCTTGAGCAGGACGGCCATGGCGCCGTCGGCCTTGAGGTCGCGGGCATAGACCGGCGACTTGTCGCGGCGGTAGGCGACGATGATGTCGCCGAGGCGCTTTTCCAGATCCTTCAGGTCGGTGGCGAGGCACAGGATGGCCATGACTTCCGAGGCGACCGTGATGTCGAAGCCGGCCTCGCGCGGGAAGCCGTTGGCGACGCCGCCGAGCGAGCAGATGATCTCGCGCAGCGCCCGGTCGTTCATGTCCATGACGCGGCGCCATACGACGCGGCGCGTGTCGATGCCGAGCTCGTTGCCCCAGTAGATGTGGTTGTCGATCAGCGCCGACAGAAGATTGTGCGCGGTGGTGATGGCGTGGAAGTCGCCGGTGAAGTGGAGGTTCATGTCCTCCATCGGCACGACCTGCGCGTAGCCGCCGCCGGCGGCACCGCCCTTGACGCCGAAATTCGGGCCGAGCGAGGCCTCGCGGATGCAGATGATGGCCTTCTTGCCGATGCGGTTCAGGCCGTCACCAAGGCCGACGGTGGTGGTCGTCTTGCCTTCGCCGGCCGGGGTCGGGTTGATGGCGGTGACCAGGATCAGCTTGCCGTCCTTGTTGCCCTTCACCGACTTGATGAATTCGGCTGATATCTTGGCCTTGTCGTGGCCGTAGGGCAGCAGATGTTCGGTCGGGATGCCGATCTTCTGGCCTATCTCCTGGATCTGCTTTTTCTTAGCGCCACGCGCGATCTCGATGTCGGACTTCACTTCGGCCATGACGGCTTTCCTCTGGATTGGACGGTGGAGGGGACAGGGTTGATGTCGCTCGCAAGAAGGCTGGAACCGGACGCGCGGGCATCTAACCCTGTCGCAGCCGTGGCGTCAACTTTCATGCAACTATGTTTCCTATGAAGAAAATTCATCCGCGACCGGCCGACCTCTCCTCGGTTCTTTCTGGCTCCGCTTGCCGCGCCGTATAGAAGCCAGAGCAGGGGCGTCTCCGCCGTCTCAAAACAGCCGCACAATGCACGGAATGCGACAGAAGCGACGGCGCAAATTCGCCATCACCGGAGGTTGTAGCCGAACAGCGTTACTGCGTCAGCACGTTGCTGATTTCAACCATGTTGGAACGCACCCGAAGCACGTAGAAGCCCATGGTCGTCAGATGTGTCGGCAGCAGCCAGCCATCCTCCCGGCCGTTGGCGATGATGAAAGGCTGGATGCGCAGCGCCGAGACGAACTGCGCGTCCATCGTGTCCCACAGGCTCTGCAGGTGCTTTTCCTTGATGACGCCCTCGAAATCGGCCTGGGCGCCCTTCATCAGGCCATAATAGGCATAGAGCTGGCCATAGGCGAACCAGTAGCGGTCGTCGGCACGGAAGTCGAACCAGCCATTGTTGTGGTTTTCGGCGCGCTCCTTGAGGATGGCCGAGGTCGAGCCGATGTCGCTGGCGATGCGATCGATATATTGCTTCAGATTATCCGCGCGGGCATCGAAAGTCGCCTGGCAGGTGGCGAGGCGGGCGTTGAAAGAGCGCAGATTGCCCATCGCGCGCCGATACATGCTAGGCGTGGTAGCGGTCATGCCGTTGCGGCTGATATACCAGATGGACTCGTCATACTGCAGCTGGCCGCGGGCATCCTGGAGATTGGTGTCGATCTGCGAGGTGGTACGCACACGGCCGAGGTTGTCGGCAAGCTCGGTGGCTGTGCGCCGCACCGCCTGATTGATGCCGCGCTGGAACGAAGCCTTGTTGTCCATCCATGGCGTGTCGTCCCAGTCGATGCCGAACAGGCCGAGTTTGTAGAGGACCATCGACGAGACCCAGGCGTTCTGATTGACGTTGAAGTCGATCAGGTCGGCGGCAATCTGAGCGATGCCGGAGTTGCCGCAGGTCTTTGCCGTGTCGGTGCCGGCGCCGGCGGCAACCTGTTCGCCGGCGGAAACATTGCGTTTCTCGAAGCTGTAGGTGTCGGGATAGTTCGGGTTGAAATTGCGCCACCATTGGGTGGCGTAGAAGAAGTTGGCGTAGAGGCCGACAAGCACCAGCAGCGCGAGGGCGACCAAGGCCTTGAGGATCCAGCCGCGCTGCGTGTACCAGCGCCCGGCCCACATGAACGGCCACAGGATGACTCCGATGACGAGGCCGATGCCGCGGCCGATCCATTGGAAAATCCGGGTGAAAAAGTTCACGATCGGATCGAGCATGGCTGTGTCACCCCTCAGTCAGTCAGGCCGTAGAGGCGCGTGCGAAACGCCACTTTGTCCTTCAAATATGTGGTTTTCAGAACGTCGACAACATGCGATCGCCAGGCGTCGCTGAAGCCGTCATAGTCCTCGTAGAATCGGTCCTTGTTGAAGATGTAGCGCGAGACGAAGTCCGCCGGCACGAAATCCGAAATCAGCCTGTTGGTCAGCCAGGCGTCGGGATGGTCAGGCTTGGCGCGGATTACCAGGAAACGCTGCCGCGGCAGGACGTCCTCGATCTTGAGATGGCCGAGCTGGGCGATCTCGCGCTTGGCGGCGTTGAGGAAGGGGAAATTGCCGTCCCTGGTGATCAGGTCGGCATGGCTCTGGATCCAGGTCTGCAGCCAGATCTTGTCGACATCGGTAAGGTTGCGGTTCGGCTCGGCGTCATGGATCAGCGTGCGCACCACCATCTCGGCGCGGTGTTCGAGATAGCCGGACGCCTCGATCCAGGAAGCGCGGGGCAGCTCGATGCGGCCGGTGGCGGCCAGGAACTTGAACACCTTGTCGGCATCGTTGATCGAGAGATAGCTCACCTGCCATGGCCGCGAGCGGCGAAAGCCGGGGGCGGCCGGGTCGCTGATCACGGTCGTCATGTCGGGATCGACGAAGACATAGAGTCCGCCGAAATGGCTGGTCCAGTAGGCGCTATGGCGGAAGATCACCTGGTCGGGCACCAGCGCGTTCTCGCGGATGTCGCCGCAGACCTTGGCCAGGTCCACCATGCGGGTCAGCATCGCATTGTCGCGCCAGGCGTCGGGTTCCTGTTTCAGCCGGTCGACGAGCTTGCCGAGTTCGGCGGCCTTGCCCAGCACATTCTCGGCCGACAGCACCTTGAACTCGACCTGGTTGATCGACAGCAGATCCTCGATATCGTTGACCTTGGGAACGGAGTCCTCGATCTCGCCGTAGATGACGTCCTTGATGGTCAGCGCGTCGATGGCGCGCTGGTTCCTGGTCATGAACTCGAACATCAGCTGCGAGGTGTTGGAGAAGGCGGTGTGCACCACCGGCAGGTCGATCTGCGAGGGCGTCAGGATGATGAAGCGGCGATTGACCTCGTTGGGGTCGAGATAGTCATAGTCGCCGCACTCCTCGGCCACTTCCGGCGAGAAGCCGGTGCGGTCGATCTGGAAGCTCTCCAGCCTGGTGGGCTCGAGGCCGAAGGCGGCAAGCGCCTTGTTGTAGCGCTGGATGAGATGCGGCTCGTCGACTGTAAGCAGCCGGCCGTAGATCAGCTCATTGTCGCGGAGGAGGTCAGGTTTTTTGCTGATCATGTTGAAGGGTCCGAGGGGCTTTGCCTGATAAGGCGAAGCGCCAACGCTGACGCCTCCCTCTCCCCGTCCTTCACGGGGAGAGGGTAAGGGTGAGGGGCAGCGCAGACGGTCAAAGACATGTCTCCCCATAGCCCTCGGCGGCAATAAATCGAAGGTCGTGCGTGTCGATATTGCGCTCCAAGCGCTGCTCAATAGCAGCCAATAGCGTTTCGAGCACGGCTTCTCGATCTTTCAAAACATCGATGTTCCAAAAACGTAGGATAGACCAGCCATTTGAGACGATGAAGCGATCCCTCGCCTGATCGTATTTGTTGCCCGCATGCTGGCTTCCATCGACCTCCACAATCAGCTGGCATTCTCTACATGCGAAGTCAGCAAAGAAGGTTCCTATCGGAAACTGCCGCACGAATTTATGGCCGTTTAGCCTGCGGTCGCGCAATTCCGTCCAAAGTGCGCCTTCGGCATCGTTGTCCGACTGGCGCAGACGTCTTGCCCGTTTTGTTGTCGCGATTTTCGGTCCACGCATGCGCCGCCCCTCACCCTTACCCTCTCCCCGTGAAGGACGGGGAGAGGGGGCGTCAACGTCGGCCTCTCGTCCTTCGACGTTGTGATTGCAGCCTGTCCATCGATGGTTCACGGGAGAAGGAAGCTCACGCATTCCAAAGCCCCTTCTTCTTCATCTCCTCCATCTCGCGGGCCGCGCGTTCGCGCAGGCGGGTGTCGCGCAGCAGTTTTTCCACCGCGGCATCGTCGGACTTGTCGGAATAGCGGAACTCGCTGTCCGCGTAGCGGTTGATCTCCTGCATCACCATGTCCATCGAAAACGGCCCGCGCAGGTCCTCGATCATCGCCTTCTTGTCGTCGTAGCTCTTGTGCATGAAGGCTTCGGGCTTCTCGAACCAGTCGTCGGGAAGTTCGATGTCCATGGCGCGCATCTTGATGGCGTCGGTGATGTTCTTGATGGCGCGGCCGGTGAAGCGTGGCTCGGCATCCTTGATCAGGCGCAGATAGGTGCCGATATCGGCCATGGTCCTGGGCGCGCCGTTCTCCTTCATGTAGCGTTCATAGACCCGCATTAGCCCGTCCTCCCGCGGCTTCTCGTGCTGCTCATAGGCTTCCGCGACGGCGCGCTGGATTTCCTGTGCTGCGTAGAGTTTGTGGTCGCCCAGCGGAATCTTGTGGTTCTTGCCGGCGAGAAGGACAAAAATGTCGATGTAGTCGTCGCGCGTCTGCGGTCCGTCGACCAGCCAGCGGGCGCCGGCGCGCTGGCGCAGCGCGTCGTCGACATTTTCGGGATAGTTGGAAAACATGCCGAACGAGCAGTTGCCACGCACGACCGTGGACGCTCCTCCGAAGGCGTCCATCAGGACGCCGGTGATTTCCTGCTGGCCGGCCGAGGCGCGGTCGTCGGAGCGGCGCGCCGCCACCTGGTCGATGTCGTCGATAGTGCCGAAGCCGATGACGCGCGGATTGAGCACATTGTTGATGAACTGGCGGCAGTTCTGGCCCGACTTGCCTTGATAGGACGAGATCTGGTCGACACCGAAATTCTCATAGGCGAAGGGGTAGCCTGCGACCTGGCAGTAGCCGTTGACAAGGCCGGCGATCATCTGGATCAGCGTCGTCTTGCCGGTGCCGGGCGCACCGTCGCCGATGAAGGTGAAGAGGAAGCCGCCAAGCTCGACGAAAGGATTGAGTTCGCGCTCGAAATCATAGGCCATCAGCATCTTGGCAAGCTTGACCGACTGGTATTTGGCGATGTGGTTGCCGACAACCTCTTCGGGCTTCTTGAAGGTCATCACCAGCGGCTTGGAGCGCTTGCCAGGCGCAACATCGAAACCGTCGAGGGTGAAATCGTCGACGTCGATGCGGATATGGGCGTTCTCGAATGGACCAATGCCGTCGAAGCGGCCTTTGCGCGCCAGCAGCCCGTCTATGGCGACGCGGGCGAAGGCACGGGCGCGAGTCATCAGGTCGGCATCGTCGGACGAGCCTGCTATCGCCTTGTCGAGGCCGGCGATGATCGACTTCACCGCATCCTGGGGTGTGTCGAAGAGAAAATCCGGCTCGGGGATGTCATTCGGCGCCTCGCCGTCGCTGTCGATCAGCTGGAACAGGTAGGAGGCGAGGCTGAAGGCCGAAATGTAGGCCGAGGCCGACAGCAGCTTCTTGAAGATGGCGGCATCATTGCCTTCGAGGGGCGCGCGGGCATTTTTCGCCTGCAGGCTTTCGAGATCCGAGCCCTCGGCAAAAACATCCGATATCGCCAGCGCGATCGCCGTGCCACGCCGGGCGCGAAACAACAGCGTGTGTTGCAGGATGGTGAGCAACTGGTCGTCGGGATGGACGGCGCCGACGGTCTTCGACAGCTCGACCTCGCGCGTGCGGCGCACCGAGCCGACCGACACCGTCGAGACGAAGCGGCGGTTGGTGCCGGCCAATGCCGTGCCGGATTCGCGCGAGGGATCTTCCAGCACGACGATGCGGGTGATGAAGCTTTGCGCGGTGGCGCGGTGCTTCTCGATCGCCGCTTCCGGGATTGTGGTCAGGCCGGTGTCCATGAAGGATGCTCCCTGGTGTGACGGTCAGACGTCCGAGATGACCTGCCCGTTGGACAGGATGTGAATCTTGTAGCTGGCAAAAATCTTCTGCGCCTCGCCGGCGGCGTAGAGTGCCTGGTAGGCTTCGTGCGGAATCAGCGCATGGTTCTCATAGCTCGACACGCCCTGGCGCGCGGCTTCCAAATCGTCGGTGTTGATGAAGAATTCCTCGGACGACGGCTCGCTCGACCAAAGGCCCCTGCGGCCGGGCTTTTCGCTCTTCGAATAGACTTCCTGGATGGTCCAGGTCAGCAGCCAGGCATTGTCGGGCTTGCGAACCTTGGCCAGCACTTCGGCGACGACGGAATTGTTCTCGGTGATGCCGGCCGAATAAAAGGGACCGAGCACCACGCGGCGCAGCTGCTTGGGATGCAGCTCGGGGAAATCCTTGTCAAGGTTGACCGCGATGGTGGCCGGCGACAGCGTGTAGGCGGAGTTCTTCTCGGTGAAATCGTCGAAACGGTGGGCAAGCTCGGGATTGAGCAGGCCGTCGACGGGGAGCGGGATGTCGACCTTGTCGTTGAGCTTGCCGTTCCTGTCGACGAGCTGGTGGATCATGTTCTCGGATGAGTCCTCCACCGTCGCCATGTAGACCAGCGGCAGGTTGGCGCTGCCGTCGAAGGTCGCCCAATGGACGAGATAATAGGGCCGCGCTGTCTTCGGGTTGACCGAAACATTCGCGGTTTGCGCCAGCATGAACGGGCCGAAGGTTTGCTCGCTCTTGACGTCCTCGAGGTAGAGCCGCTCAGCCATCGACCGCTGCAGCGCCTCGGGGAATTCCTTGTGGCGCAGGATGAAGTCCGCCATCTCCTCGCGCAGTTCGCTGGCCAGTGGGATGTTGGCGAGCCGCGCGTCGGCCTGGCGGCGGTCGTTTTCCAGTTCGAGCAGGTTCTGGAACACCGGGAAGCCGCTTTCGGCGCGCGAAATGCGGAACGTGTCCATGAAGCCCAGCCGATTGCGCCAGCAGGAGAAGGACTTGTCGAGGCGGGCGATGTATTCGGCGACGATCCCGGCGACGATGCCGTGCCGGTAGAGCGGCGAGCGGTCGTCGCGCATGAACACTTCAAGTCCACTGAGCGCGGCCGTGATCGCCGAGAAATACCGCGCCGCCGCGTCGTTTTCGGAGATCATGCTACTGGCCCTGGGAACGTCGCACCTGTGCGTGCGGCAATTATGGCGGCAATTATGACTGCACGTAGTTGGCCGAATTGTGCTTCTTCAGCACCTCGTCGAAGCGGCGGGCAAAGGCGTCGTCGGCAAGCTTCTTGCGGCGCTGAATGTCGGCGGTGGCGACCATGTTCTTCTCGTGCATCTCCAAGAGGTCGCCGATGTGCTTCTGCGAGGCGGCGCCGATACCGGCCATGGTTTCCTCGGCCGTGTTGTCGACCTGGCTGCCCAGAGTGTTGATCTTGTGGGCGACATCCTGCTGGGCGGCGGTCTTCAACGAATCCTCCAGCGCCTTGTAGAGCACGATGCGCTGCTCGGTATCGATGGTCAGCTTGTTGATCAGCGTCGACTGCGCGGCGATCTGGTTGTTGAGCGAATCGACGAAGGTCTGGAACATCGAGGTGTAGCGCTCCAGCGTCTGGCTCTCGGCCAGCAGTTCCTGCTCCTTGGCCTGCTTCTCATTGTATTCGGTGGCCAGTTTCGAGCGCTCGCCTTCGAGCTGGGTACGATCCTTCTGGCTGGTTGAGGCAGCGATCTTGTTCTCGATGTCGAGCAGCATCGGATTGAGCTCCTCGATGCGCTTCTGCACGGCCTCGAGGTTCGTCATGGTGGTCTTGCGGCGCTCGATCACTTGCGACAGGCTGGCCTCGGAGGTCTTGTAGCGTTGGTCGAGGATCTCTTTCTGCGCCTTGAGGATGCCGACGATGGCGTCGGACTTGGCCAGCAGTTCCTGCAGGTTGCCGGCCAGCGACATGTTGCGGACGCGGTCGGTGCGCATGCGCTGCTTGCGCTGCGCCGAAAAGACGCCGACGAAGTTCTCCCAGCCGGTATAGTTCTTCATGCTCTCGAATTCGGCGCCGAAGACATTGGTCGCGTCCTCGAGCCCGATGATCAGGTCGGCGATGTTGCCTTCCATCACCTTCTGCTGTTTCAGCACGTCCTCGATGCGGGCGTTCTCAATGTCGAAATTGGCGTCGCCGATCTTCTTGCCCGATGTGGCGAGCGTGTCGAGCATGGTGCCGGACTGCTCGATCCTGGCCCGCATGTCCTGGACGACCTGCTTGGTCTTGGCAATTTCGGCGTCGAAATCCTGCAATGTCGCCATAAGGGCCTCCCACTTCGGCATCAGGTCGCTGGTTGCGAACAGCGGCGAATATAAGTGGGGCATCCGGGGATTGAAAGGCGCGACGACAAGGGCGATGCGAAAACAAAATATCCGGCCGCGCCCTTGAAAGCCAATGGAGCCGTGATCATAGCGTGATCAACTGGCCAGCCAGTCATAGTTCAGCTGATTTTGAACTTTCATGCCGGCAAAGCAGTCAGTCTCCGCCGAGGCGGATGCCCTCCGAATTCGACAAATAACTGACCAGTTGCAGCCGGCTCAGGGTTTTGGGTCGGCCTTCAGATAGGCGATGACGTTGGCGATGTCGTCATCGCTGCTGAGGCCACCAAAAGCCATCCTGTTGCCGGGCACCTTCAGCTGGGCGCCTTGAGGTATTCGGCAAGGTTCGCCTCGTCCCAGACAAGACCGGCGGCGCCAGCGCTTTTCATGGCCTCCGAATAGTGGCCGAGGAAGCTTTCGGCGGTTCCGGCCGTGCGGCCGACGACACCCATCAGATGCGGGCCGACCTTGTCGCGGTCGGTAGCCGCTTCATGGCAGGCAACGCACCGGTTGAAGACGTGCTTGCCCAGCACCGGGTCACCGCCAGCATGAGCGGCAAGCGAGGTGACAAGAAGAAGGGTGCTGGCTGACAAAACGGCTCGAAGCATGGCTGACCCCGGTGAGCTCTGGCTGATGGCCTTGTAGGACGGGGGCCTTAACAAACGCTGCATCGTGGGCGAGATCGGGGCCGATACGTGATCCGCGCGCCCGGTCAGGCCCTGGTGAAGCCGATGAAATCTTCGGGCGCGGCGCGGCCCATTTCCTCTTCCCAGTGGCGGCGGCAGAGCGAGACATAGACGTCCTTGCCGATCGCCACCTGTTCGCCCTGGCGGGCAACCTTGCCGTCCGGGCCGAGGCGCACGACCATCGTCGCCTTGCGGCCGCAGCGGCAGATGGTGCGGACCTCGCGCAGCTCGTCGGCGATCGCCAGCAAGGCGCGCGAGCCGGGAAACAGCTTGCCCTGGAAATCGGTGCGCAGGCCGTAGCACATGACTGGGATGTCGAGCCGGTCGGCGATGCGGGCGAGCTGCCAGACCTGCTCCTCCTCGAGAAACTGCGCCTCGTCGACGAAGACGCAATGCACGGCGCTGCGCCCGTGATGTTCGGCGACGCGGGCGAACAGATCGTCGCCGTCACGGAACATCTCGGCCTCGGTCTCCAACCCGATGCGCGACGAGATCACGCCACTGTCGCCCTTGCTATAGTGGCCGGCGACGAACAGCATGGTCGTCATGCCGCGCTCGCGATAATTGTACGATGCCTGCAAGAGCATGGTCGTCTTGCCGGCATTCATCGTCGCGTAGTGGAAATAGAGCTTGGCCATGCCGCTCTTTTACGCCGACTTGCCGCGGTGCGGGGAGGGCCTGCCGCCGCATTCCCCTGAAAAAGCCGTCACGGGCCGGCGCCGACAAGGTCAGGCCGGGTCGGCATAGCGTCGGCCGTGTCGCTGATTGGCCAGCCCGCGCCGTTGATCGTGATTGCCTTGATGCTTGAAACCGCACGAGAATGGTGTTTGGCTGACGAAACAAGGCGGGCAGAAAAACCGTAACTTCGCCTCGCAAAGAATCGCAATGGGAGAAAGTACATGTCGCGTATGAATTCTTTCGTCGCCGGCCTCGGCCTGGCGGCTTTCCTGTCCACGAGTGCCGCCTTTGCCGGCGATCCGGCGAGTTGCAAGACTGTTCGTCTCTCCGATGTCGGCTGGACCGACATCCAGGCCACCACCGGCCTCGCCTCGGTGCTGCTTACCGCGCTCGGCTATGAGCCGAAGGTCATCCAGCTGTCGGTGCCGGTGACGATGGCGTCGCTCAAGAACAAGGACCTCGACGTCTTCCTCGGCAATTGGATGCCGTCGATGACCAACGACATCAAGGATTACACCGCCGACGGTTCGGTCGAGACCATCAGCACGAACCTGACCGGCGCCGGTTATGGCATCGTCGTGCCGACCTATGTCGCGGATGCCGGCGTCAAGTCGCTGACCGACCTCGGCAAGTTCAAGGACAAGTTCGACGGCAAGATCTACGGCATCGAAGCCGGCAATGACGGCAACCGCATCATCCTCGACATGATCAAGAATCCGAAAGACAACCTCGCCGGGTTCGAGCTGGTCGAGTCCTCGGAGGCCGGCATGCTGACGCAGGCCGAGCAGTCGATGAAGAACAATGAGTGGATCGCCTTCCTCGGCTGGACGCCGCATCCGGTGATGGGCGCCATGAAGATCACCTATCTGGACGGCATGGGCGACAGCGGCTTCGGCGCGGCCACCGTCTATACCAATGTGCGCAAGGGCTACACAACCGAGTGCCCGAATGCCGGCAAGTTCATCGCCAACCTGAAGTTCAACCTCGACATGGAAGGCCAGATGATGGACGCCATCCTGAAGGGCGGCGACGCCCAGACGGTCGCGACCGACTGGCTGAAGAAAAATCCGGACGCGGTCAAGCCATGGATTGCCGGCGTCACCACCTTCGACGGCGGCGATGCGGCGGCGGCGGTCAAGACCGCGCTTGGAGGTTGAGCCGGCTTTGATTTCGGCATGACCGAAAGAAAAGGGCAGCCATCTGGAAAAGGCTGCCCTTTTTCATATGCTGTGACAAGATGACGTCGCGACAGTACGGAGCCAAAGACAGAGCTCCGGCGGAAGAGGGGTGAGATGGATCCGATTTCCAAATTCATGGTCGATCACAAGATCCCGATCGGCGCCTGGGGAAAGTCGTTTTTCGGTTTCCTCACCGACAATTTCGACACCGTCTTCAGAGCTTTCTCCAACGGGCTCAATTTCATCCTCGACGGGCTGGTCAACCTTTTGCTGATGGTCCCGCCGGTGCTGCTGGCGCTCGTCATCGCCGTCATTGCCTGGCTGCTGCAGCGTTCGCGGCCGCTCGCCATTGCCGTCTTCCTCGGCCTGATCTTCATCATCAACCAGAACCTCTGGAAGCAGACGGTGCAGACGCTGGTGCTGGTCGTCGCCGCCGCCGCGATGGCGATGGCGATCGGCGTGCCGCTCGGCATCTGGGCGGCGCACAAGCCGAAGGTCTATCGCGTCATGCTGCCGGTGCTCGACCTGATGCAGACGCTGCCGACCTTCGTCTACCTGATCCCGGTGCTCACCCTGTTCGGTCTCGGCAACGCGCCCGGCCTCATCGTCACCATCATCTTCGTCATCCCGACCGCTGTCCGGCTTACTCATCTCGGCGTCGTTTCCGTGCCAAAGTCGATCATCGAGGCAGGCGAGGCGTTCGGCGCCACCAAGCGCCAGCTCCTGTGGAAGGTGGAATTGCCCTCGGCCCTGCCCACCATCATGGCGGGGCTGACCCAGTCGATCATGCTGTCGCTGTCGATGGTGGTGTTCGCCGCCCTGATCGGCGCCGGCGGCCTCGGCACCGAGATCAACCGCGCGCTCGGCTCACGCCGCATCGATCTCGGGCTTGAAGCAGGCTTGGCCATCGTCGTTCTCGCCATCGTGCTCGACCGAATGACCCGCATTGGCGTTGGAGGCAAGAAATGACCGTCGCCGTTGATTTCAGGAACGTCGACATCGTCTTCGGCGCCGATCAGGCGGGCTCGCTGGCGATGATCGACAAGGGCGCGACGCGCGCCGAGATCCTCGAGAAGACCGGCAATGTGCTGGGCTGCGCCGGCGCCAGCCTGACCGTGCACGAGGGCGAGATTTCCGTCCTCATGGGGCTGTCGGGCTCCGGCAAGTCGACATTGCTGCGGGCGGTCAATCGCTTGAACGTCGTCTCGCGTGGCCAGGTCCTGGTCAAGGACGGCGACCGCACGGTCGATGTCGTCACCTGCGACGAGGCGACCTTGCGGCGGCTGCGGCAGAAGCAGGTGGCGATGGTGTTCCAGCAGTTCGGCTTGCTGCCCTGGCGCACGGTGGAGGAAAATGTCGGCCTCGGTCTCGAACTCGCCGGCGTGCCGGACGCCGAACGCAAGGAACGTGTGCACAGGCAGCTCAAGCTGGTCAATCTCGACCAGTGGTCGAAGAAATACGCCCATGAGCTCTCGGGCGGCATGCAGCAGCGCGTCGGCCTGGCGCGCGCCTTCGCCACCGAGGCGCCGATCCTGTTGATGGACGAGCCGTTCTCGGCGCTCGACCCGCTGATCCGCACCAAGCTGCAGGACGAATTGCTGCAGCTGCAGGCGGAATTGAAGAAAACCATCATCTTCGTCAGCCACGACCTCGAGGAGGCGCTGAAGATCGGCAGCCATATCACCATCATGGAGGGCGGCCGCATCGTCCAGACCGGCGCGCCGGAGGACATCGTGCTCAGGCCCGCCAACGACTATGTCCGCGACTTCATCGCCAATGTGAACCCGCTGTCGGTGCTGACCGCCTGGAACGTGATGCGCGACCGCCGCGACCTCGAACACGGCACGGACGGCTGGGTGTGGCTCGACCGGCGCAAGACGACGCGCTTCAAAATCGACGAGCACGGGTTGGTGGCGGCGGCCGAACGCGACGGCAAGCCGGCGGTGTGGGTGTCCTGCGCCGACGTCGAGAGACAGCCGGAGGAGAGCGCCCAGGTATTCTGGGCCAATCCCGGCACGTCGCTGAAGACCGTGATGCTGGCCATGCACCGTTCGCAGACGGCACCGGTGGCGCTGTTCGACGACCAGTCGCGCTTTGTCGGCGCCATCGGCATCCGCGACGTGCTGAGCGCGGTGCTGCGGCGGTAGGGCAATTCCAGGAAAGTGTGAAACGGTTTTCCGTCTGGAATTGCGTCGCCGGAAGATAGCCTAATTCAGGTCGCCAGCGGCAGCCGCAACTCCGTCAGCAGTCCACCATCCGGATGATTGGACAGGCGGATCTCGCCCCCGGCGGCGCGCGCGATGTTGCGCGCGATGGTGAGGCCGAGACCAAGACCGCCGGTCTGGCGGTTGCGGGACTGTTCCAGCCGCACGAAGGAGCCGAACACGGCATCGATCTGGGCCTGCGGTATGCCAGGCCCTTCGTCGCGAATGGCGAGCGTGATCGTGCTCTCCGAGCGGTGGAGGCTCAGATGCGCCTTCTTGCCGTAGGTGACGGCATTCTGCACCAGATTGGTGACGCAGCGCCTGAGCGCCACCGGCCGCGCCATGCAAATCAGACCGCGCGAGCGGGTATCGTCATTGTCGAAGGAGACATCCGGATAGGCGTCGGCGATCGATTCCACCAGCGACCAGAAGTCGATGCGTTCGTTCTTCTCCTCGGTCACCTCGAAAGTGGCGAAGTCGATCACGGAACTGGCGATGCTCTCGACATCGGCGAGATCATGCGCCAGCGCCTCGCGAACCGCCGATTTGCGCAACAGTTCCAGGCGCAGCCGCATGCGCGTCATCGGCGTGCGCAGGTCATGCGCGAGTGCGGCGGCAAGGTGTTCGCGGTCCTCGACATATTCGCGCAGCCTGGCCTGCATGGCATTGATCGCCCTGGCGGCTGCTTGGACCTCGCGGCTGCCCGACTCGGCGATCGGCGGGCTCTTCAGGTCCTTGCCGATCCGGTTCACGGCGGTTTCCATCATCCGGTAGGGCGCCGTCAGCCGGCGCAGCGACCAGATCGACATGATCACCACCAGGCCGGCGATCAGCGAGTAGAGCGGCAGGCTGTCGACGCTCAGGATCGGGCCGACGGGCGTGATCGGCTCGGTGAAGTTCAGCCACTGGCCGTCCGCGAAGCGCAGCGAGGCAGTCAGCTTGTCGCTCTGGGCAAAGTCGGCGGCCAGGACCAGCAGGTCGCGTTCCACCTGACCGATATCGGGGCCCGACACCATGCCGCCGGCGTCGTCTGCCTCGCGCGTCGCCGGGTCGCGCCGCACGCGCGCGTCGGTGACGCCGAACTTCGACAGCCGGCCGACGAGGATGTCTTCCAGTTCGGCCAGTTCGTCGTCGCCGGCGATCGAGGAGGTGACGGCGGGGGTGTCCGACACGGTGAGCGCATAGGTCGAGTTGAACAGGCCCGCGGCGGTCGCCTTGCGCTGCTCGGGCGTGGCGCCGCTCATCAGCTGCACCAGCGAATAGGCGCGGTCGTTGAGGCGGTAGAGGTCGACCACGTCATTGGCGGCGGCGCGGTCGTGCGCCACGATATAGAGCGTCGCCACCTGGCTGATCAAAAGGCCGGCAATGACGATCAGCAGCACCCAGACAGGCAAGGTCTGCGGCAGGAAACGTCTCATTCGGAAGTCGTCTCGGGCAGGAACTGGTAGCCGCCGCTGCGCACGGTGAGGATCAGTTTGGGCGTCTTGGGATCATCTTCCATCTTGCGCCGCAGCCGGCTGACCAGGATGTCGACGCTGCGGTCGAAGGAATAGTCGCTATCGCCGCCGGAGAGCTCGATGAGCTGGTCGCGGGTCAGCACGCGCTGCGCGCTCCTGACGAAAGTCTGCAGCAGGTTGAACTCGGCCATGGTCAGCTCGACCCTGACATCGTCGGGCGCGGTCAGCCGGCGCCGCGAACAGTCCATCGTCCAGCCGGCGAAGCGGTAGATCTGCTTGGGGGTGGCGCGCTTCGGCTCGGCGGCGCCATTGCGCCGCAGCACGGCGCGGATGCGCGCCAGCAGCTCGCGCGGATCGAAGGGTTTGGGCACATAGTCGTCGGCGCCCATCTCCAGCCCGACCACCCGGTCGGTCGTCTCGGTGACGGCGGTCAGCATGATGATCGGCGTCGAATACTGAGCGCGCAGTTCGCGGCACAATTCCAGCCCGCTCTTGCCGGGCAACATGACGTCGAGCACGATGAGGTCCACCTGCGCACGGCGCAGGATGGTTTCCATTTCGGTGCCATCGGCGGCAACCGAAGTGTGCAAGCCCCGCTTCTGGAAAAACTCCTGCAGCAGGTCGCGGATGCCCTTGTCGTCGTCGACGATCAGTATGTGTGCGTCGGATTTCACAGGTGCCCCGTCTCGGTTGCCGGCAAAGCGATTCTTGGTGGCTGAGCCACACGATAGAATTCGGGCCATATGTTGGCCAGTGCCTTGCATTTCAAGGTGGAAGGAATACCGCTTTCCCGCATAGAGAGCATTTGGCGGCTTTCCGCCGGCGAGCCAGAAACAATCCAGAAACAAAATTCTACAATCCGGAAAAACTCCTGAAAAGGTAGGGCGGCATAACGGTGCCGTGGCGGTCAGGTCATTGGCTGCGACGATAGTCTCCGGGTTCGCGGATAAACCGATGCCAAGGTTGTCGATCAGTCTCTTGGGTGCGTTGCTGGGTCTTGGCCTGGTCACCACCGCTGTTGGACAATCCGATGCAAAGGCGCCGCTCACCCGGACTGAACGGTGCGCCAATCTCAGCCACCAATTTGATGAAGCACTCGAAACCCATGCCACGGCAACGCAGGTCACCGCGGCAAAGGCACTTCAGAGAAAGGGCAACCGGTACTGCGCCGCCAAGAAACAGGCGCAGGGCATCCGGATGCTCGCCAACGCTTTGAAGCTGCTTGGAGTGACACCGAACGACCCAGTTCAGTGACGCTCAAACTCGACCCGCAAGAAAAAGGAAACGTAGCCATGAAAAAGTCCCTCCTGTCCGCCCTCGGCCTCGCCGTTGCTCTCGCCTTCTCGATGCCGGCTCTCGGCAACGCCGCCGCCACCACGACCACGACCACTGCTCCGGCTGCCACCACGACCACCACTGCGCCTGCCGCCACCGCTCCGGCCGCGAAGGCTGCTCCGATGAAGAAGGCCGCGAAGGCCTGCAAGGTGACCAAGAAGCATAAGTGCCCGGTCAAGAAATCCGCCAAGAAGGCTGCTCCGAAGAAGGCTGCTCCGAAGAAGGCCTAATCAGGTCCCAGGACACCTCTCCATCAAGGCCGCCCCAGCCGCAAACCGGCTGGGGCGGCCTTCTGCCATGCGCTTGATCGGAAACTGAGCACCGGTGGCTTCCGGTCACGCGCTTCGACCTGCCTTAACCCGTTTGCAACGCCGGCCCTGTAGGACTGCCCGCATGAAGAAGCGGCTTTCGTCCATTTTGCGCTCGATAGTGTTCGGCGGCCTGGTTGCCACCGGCATTGCCAGGGTGCTGATCCTGCTCACCGCCAGCCCGGTGCCGGATCCGGCGAGCGGGCGCACAGAGCCTTCGCTGTTTGCGCCAGCCATTTCCAGCAAGTGGGACTACATCACGCCGGCACAGACCTGGCTGCTGATCCTGCTCACCAGCGTGACGCTGATCTGCGTCGTCGCGTGGCCGATCGCGGCATGGATGGAACACCGGGCGGATGCCGACGCAAATCGCCGCATCTTCGGCCGTCAGGGCCGTTGAACCGCGACCGACAATTTCCCACATGAACGTGAATGACCGGGCCGGCCCGCCGACGGTCTGCATGCCAATCCAAAATGGACGATCGCTGCCGCGCGTGGCAAAATGCGAGGCGAAGCCCGATCGGGAAACTGCCGGTTCCGATGCCAGAAATCACCACAAAACCGCGAACCAAGGTCAAGCCGCAGACCGAGCGGCCGAAGCTCTACAAGGTCATCCTGATCAATGACGATTTCACCCCGCGCGAATTCGTGGTGACGGTGCTGAAGGGCGAGTTCAAGCTCAGCGAAGACCAGGCGCACCGGATCATGATCACCGCGCACCGGCGCGGCGTCTGCGTCGTCGCGGTCTTTACCAAGGATGTCGCCGAAACCAAGGCGACGCGGGCCACCGACGCCGGCAAGGCCAAGGGCTACCCGCTGCTGTTCACGACGGAGCCGGAGGAGTGAGGAGTGGTCGCCCGCCGGGCGATTAATCGACAACAATTTGTCGATTAAAGCGACGAACGCCCGGAGCCATAGCGGAGGGCAGGGCCGGTCGTCCCAGCGTAGGCTGCCCTTCGTCCGCCTTTTCGGGCATCATCTCCCGCAAACGGGGAGATGGAAAAGGGCGCCGCCGCTATCTTCCCTCGCGGTACCACATCGAGCCCATCGCCAGAAGCAACAGGCCGAGGCCGAGGAAGCCGCCGAACAGCGGCACGCGCGAGACGGCCTTCAGGACGCTGTCGTCGGTGGTGCGCAGGCCGATCCAGTCGCTGCCGGAGGCTGCGCCGGCCGAGCGCACCGGCACGATGGAAGGCAGGCTCACCTCGCTGCCAGTAGCGGCGGACGGGGTCAGCCGGCGCACGCTGCCGCCGGTGGCTTCCGCCGGCGCCTTCAGCCGGTCCTCGGTGGAGACGACATCGGCGAATTCCGGCGCGTTGACCGGTCCGACATGGGCCAGCGCGGTGAGATCGCCATTGGCGACCTGGAAGAGGCCGATCTCGCTGGTCTGGACGCTGCCGAGGAAGACGCCGGGCTCGGACTTCTCGAGCTTGACGGTCAAGGTCTTGCCGGAGGGGGTGATGATCTGTGCCGGGCCGGGTTGGTCGGCCATCGTCTGGCGGCGGATCTCCAGCACCATGCCGCGTCCCTCGGCGGTCAACCGCTCTTCCTCGAGCTCAGGCTCCTTCATCAGCCAGTGGGCGATGCGCCGGTAGAGCTGGACATGCGGACCGCCGCCCTCGAAGCCGCGCGCCCACAGCCAGCCCTGATCGGACAGGAGCATGCCGACACGGCCTTCGCCCTTGCGGTCGAGCAGGAGCAGCGGCCGGTTGTCGGCCCCCTTCATCACCACTTCGCCTTGCGGGTTCTGCACCCCGATGGTGCGGAACCAGCGGCTCCAGTGCGGCGGTTCTGTGGCCGAACCGTCGAGGCCGCGCGTCACCGGGTGACGTTGGCCGAGATCGGTCAAGCGTGGATAGAAGGCCTTTTCGACCACCTCGCCGGTCGGCATGGCGGGCAGGGCCGACATCAGCGGCGTACGCGCGATCGAACTTTCTCCGGCATATTCGGGGCCGGCGGCGATCAGCAGCGCGCCGCCCTTTTCGACATATTCGGAGATGTAGTCGTAATAGAGGATCGGCAGCACGTCGCGGTGCTGGTAGCGGTCGAAGATGATGAGGTCGAAATCCTTGATCTTCTCGACGAACAGTTCGCGGGTCGGGAAGGCGATCAGCGACAATTCGTTGATAGGCGTGCCATCCTGTTTCTCGGGCGGCCGCAGAATGGTGAAATGGACGAGATCGACCGAGGCGTCGGATTTCAACAGGTTGCGCCAGGTGCGCTCGCCGGCATGCGGCTCGCCGGAGACGAGCAGCACGCGCAAATTCTCGCGGATGCCGTCGACCAGCGCGATGGCGCGGTTGTTGGTATCGGTCAATTCGCCCGGTTCGCGGTCGATGGCGAGTTCGATGATGTTGCGGCCGGCGCCCGGAATGGTCACCTGCAGCGGCATCGCTTGGCCGACGGTGGCGTGCTCGACCGAAACCTGTTCGCCATTGACGGAAACGCGCACATCGACAGGTCCGCTCTCGTTCTCCGTCGAGATGACGCGGTAGGTCATGTCGAGCGGCTTGCCGACGAGGCCGAAGCGCGGCGCGTTCTCGAAGCGGATGCGGCGGTCCTTTTCGTGCTCGTTGCCGGTGATCAGCGCATGCAGCGGGGCGTTGAAGTCGGCAGCGCCCGGAGGCGCGTCATGCACCTCGCCATCGGTGATCATGATGGCGCCGCCGACGCGCGAGGGCGGCACGTCGCGGAAGGCGCCTTCCAGCGCGCTGAACAGCCGGGTTTCAGTGCGCTCCTCGGCGGCGTCGGACTTGCCGGCCTCGACGACCCGGACGTCGAACTGCTTGAAGCGGCCAAGACGCTGTTGCAGCCCGGCGAGCGCCTCATCGGTCTGCTTGGTGCGGTCGCCAATATCCTGGCTCTGGCTGCGGTCGACGATGAGGGCAACCACGCTCTTCAGCGGATCACGCTCCTCATTGAGGAATACCGGATTGAAGAGGGCGGCGGCGAGCGCCAGCAGGGCGACGAAGCGAAGGACCGCGCCGCGCTGGCGAAACCACAGGCCGACAAGCGCAAGCAGCGCCAGCGGCACAAGCACCAGGGCCCAAAGCGGCCAGGAGATCAGCGGTTCGAAGGAGATCGACCAGTTCATGCCTTATCCTCCCCTTGTGGGGAGGGGCCGATCCGCGTGGGGAGCGTAACAAAGAACCTCATCCTACTGCCCCAGCCGTTCGAGCAGTATCGGCACATGCACCTGGTCGGATTTGTAGTTTCCGGTCAGCATGTACATCATGATGTTGACCCCGGCGCGCAGCGCATACATGCGCTGCATCGGGTCGGCCGGCACGGTCGGCAGCAGAGGGTCGCCATTCTCGTCGACCGCCCAGGCGCCGGCGAAATCATTGGCGGTGATCATGATCGGCGAAACGCCGTCGCCAGTGCGCACCGGCCGGTTGTCGGCATTGCTGGCGTCGAGCGATGCCTCGACCCAGAGCGGGCTGCCGGCGAAACGGCCGGGAAATTCGGGCAGGATGAAGAAGGATTTTGTCAGCACATGGTCCGACGGCACCGGCTCCAGCGGCGGCACGTTGAGGTTGCCGAGGATGTCGCGCAGCCGTTCCGTCGCCGGGCTGGTGGAATTGGCGCCGATGCCGTTGGCGAACTGGTCGCGCGTGTCGAACAGCACCGTGCCGCCCTGCTGCATATAGGCGTCGATGCGGGCGATCGCGGCCTGGCTCGGCATGGGCGCCGCCGGATTGATCGGCCAGTAGATCAGGGGATAGAAGGACAGTTCGTCCCTCGATATGTCGACGCCGGCTGGCGCGCCCGGTTCCAGGGCGGTCTTCTCGATCAGGAAACGGGTCAGGCCCTCGAGCCCGGCGCGGCTGATCGAATCGTCGCCCGGCACGCCGGTCAGCACATAGGCGATGCGGGTCTTAGAGATCGCCGCGATCGCGGCCTCGTCGCCCGGCTTGGCGTCATCGGCGCGGGCCAGATCGGCATGGCCGAACAGCGCGCCAAGCGCAATCAGGATCGCGGCGGTGGTTGCCACCGCGCCGGCACGGCGCGGCCGGCGCGAAAACAGGCCGCCCATCCACAACACCGCCAGCGTGTCGAGCAGCATCAGCACCAGGACTGCCGCGACCAGCCCACCCTTCAGGTTGCGCGATTCGTCGAAGGCATACTGGATCGTGGTAACCGGCACGGTGATTTGCGGGCGCGCCAGCGGCGCGAAGGTGCTCGCGGCATCAAGCAGGTTGTGAGCGAAGACACCGGTCTCCGAGCCATAGAGGCCGGGCGGATTCTCGATAGTCACCGGCAGCGCGCCGGCGCCTGGCACCAGTGGACGTGCATCCGGTGTCGGCGGCACCAGCGAGCCGTCGGCCGCGATCATGCGATAGGGCGCCAGCGACGTGGCGGCGGCTTCGGCATTGGCGATCGCCGCACCCTGGTTGCGTGACAGCTGCACGATGCGGCGCAGCATCTCGACGAAGCTGCCCGATATCGGCAGGTTCGACCATGTCGCCTCGGGCGTGACGTGGAACAGCACCAGCGTGCCCTTGCCCTTCTTCAGGCCGGTGACCAGCGGCGTGCCGTCGGCAAGGGCCGCCCAGGTGCGCTCGACGATGTCGGGTGTCGGCTCGGCCAGCACCTGCCTGCTCACTGTGACTTCGGTGGGCGGCGCCAGGTCGGCGAAGGGGCCGGCCTTCGGAAATTCGGTCACCGGCTGTGGCGAGGTCCATGACAATGCGCCGCCGAGCGAGCGCTCGCCTGTGCGCAGGCGGACCGGCAGAAGGTCGTCGTCATTGCCGGCGGCCGCCAGCCGCGAGCCGGCGAAACGCACCAGCGTGCCGCCATTGTCGACCCAATCGACCAGCCTTTGGCGGACCTGCGCCGGAATGGTGCCGATATCGGCCATGATGATCATCGCCGGCTTCTGGTCGAGGATCTGCGGGATGGCGTCGGCTAGATCGGCGCTGGAGGGTTCGACCAGATCGGCGAAAGGCTGCAGCGCACGCCTGATGTAGTAGAGCGGCGACAGGAGCGGCTGCGCCTGGTCGGCTTCGGCCTGCGACAGCAGCCCGACGCGGCGGCGCTTGGAGCTTTCATCCAGAACGCGCACCGCACCGGCGTGGCGCTCGCCGTCGAGCGCGATCGAGGCGAAGTCGTTGCGCAACTCGAACGGCACCGTCATGGTGCCCGTGGCCGTGGCTTCGCCGGGCGCGAAGGTCAGCGTCGCATCGGCGATGCGGCGCCCCTTATCGTCGAAAGCGCCGGCGGTGACCTGCGCCGGAGCCGGATCGCCCGGCGCGCGGATAGCGGTCAGCGCAAAGCCGTCGACCTGATTGTCGGCCGCGGTCAGGCCGGTCAGGGAAAGCCGGTCAGCGGTTGCCCAGACGATGCGGGCGGCATTTTTCGACAAGAGCGTGTTGAAGGCGGCCTCGTCGCCCTTGGCGGCCAGGCCGTCAGCCAGCACGGCGACGCTGGCGCCGGGCAAGGTCTCCAGCGCGCCGGCGACGCGGGTATAGACAGCGGGCCGGTCGGTCGGGATCGGCCGCGGCTTGGCGGCACGCAGCCGGTTCAGCGCGGCGGCGGCATCGAAGGGGCCGATCTCGGCATTGGGCTTTTCGGCCGTGAAGGCAAGGATGACCGGCACGCCGTTGGAGCCGGCATCGGCGATCAGCCGTTCGGCGGTGGCGACGCGCTTGCTCCAGTCGGCGGCACTGGCCCAGTCAT
This sequence comes from Mesorhizobium sp. B2-4-12, assembly GCF_006441575.1. Taxonomy (NCBI): domain Bacteria; kingdom Pseudomonadati; phylum Pseudomonadota; class Alphaproteobacteria; order Hyphomicrobiales; family Phyllobacteriaceae; genus Mesorhizobium; species Mesorhizobium sp. B2-4-12. The sequence continues at coordinate 22,414 of NZ_VFVC01000027.1, read as the reverse complement.
TGTCGACGACCAGTGCAAGTGCCGCACCCTCGGCCGGCAATTTCTCGCGCGGATTGAAGACCGGTTCGGCCAATGCTGCGACGATGAGCGCCGCCATTAGCAGCCTGAGCAGCGTCAGCCACCAGGGGCTCTGCTGCGGCGTCTCCTCGCGCTTCAGCACGCGCGCCAGGATCTTCAGCGGCGGAAAGATCTCGGTCTGCGGCTTGGGCGGCGTCAGCCTGAGCAGCCACCAGATCACCGGCAGCGCCAGCAGGCCCCACAGCACCATGGGAGCGCCAAAGGAGAGCGGCAGCCAGCTCATGCCACGGCCTTTCCAGGCTGACCGGAGGTCGGCCCGGCAAGAGCAGAGGGCAGCCCGGCACGACTAGAGGTCGGCCGGGCACGACCAGAGGTCGGCCGGGCATAAGAGCCATCGGCGGTCATTGCCATGTGCAGGCGCACCAGGGCGTCGGAAGCCAGCCGGTCTGTGTGGTTGACGGTGAAGCTCCAGCCGAGCCGCTTGCACCAGCCGGCCAGTTCCTGGCGGCGGGCGGTGTAGAGCAGGCGGTATTCATCGCCCAGCACCTCGGCACGTCCCGCGGTCAGCTTGTCGCCGGTCTCCGGATCGGTGAACTCCGTGCGGCCGGCATAGGGGAAGGTTTCCTCGGCCGGATCGGCGACCTCGATCAGATGGGCGCGCACGCCGTGGCGGGCGAGGACGTCGAGCCAGGCCATGGTTTCCTCGACGGAATCGAGGAAATCGCTGACGATGACGATGTCGCAGAAGCGCCTGATATCGGACAGGTCAGGCTTTGCCGGCAAGTCGCCGGCATGCATCAACTGGGCGGCGATGCGCTCGGCGCCGTTGCGCGCGGTGAACGGATCGGTCAGGCCAGGCCAGGCGATGCGTTCGCCGCTGCGCGACAACAGTTCGGCCATGGCCAGCGCCAGTACCAGCGCGCGCGATTGCTTGGAGACGCCGGCGCCCGTCGACTTGTAGAGCATGGAGGGCGAGGGATCGGCCCACAGCCAGACCGTATGGGCGGCTTCCCATTCGCGGTCGCGCACATAGGTGTGGTCGTCGCGGGCCGAGCGGCGCCAGTCGATGCGCGAGGCGTCACCCTCCACATAGGGCCGGAACTGCCAGAAATTCTCGCCGATGCCGCGTTTGCGGCGGCCGTGCCAGCCGGCGATCACGGTGTTGACGATGCGGCGCGCCTCGACCAGCAGGTCCGGCACAAGCGAAGCCCGCAACCGGCCGCGGGCGAGCGCGTCGCGCGTCGCTGCCGGAGCCTGGACCTCGCCGATTCGCGCCATCAAATCCCTTTCACGAGTTTCGCCACCACGTCGCGAACGCTGGTGCCTTCGGCGCGGGCGGCGAAAGTGAGCGCCATGCGATGCTGTAGCACCGGCTCGGCCAGCGCGCGCACGTCGTCGACCGAAGGTGCCAGGCGCCCATCGTAAAGAGCGCGGGCACGCGTGCACAGCATCAGCGCCTGGCTGGCGCGCGGACCGGGACCCCAGGCGACGTGCTTGTCGGTTTCGGCATTGCCTTGGCCCGGGCGCGCCGAGCGCACCAGGGTTAGGATCGCCTCGACGACGCTTTCGGGCACCGGCATGCGCCGGATCAGCGTCTGGATCTCCTTCAGCCGGGCGGGCTGCAATACATTGGTCGCCTTGGCGTCCTCGACGCCGGTGGTCTCCAGCAGGATGCGGCGCTCGGCTTCGATCTCGGGATAGAGAATGTCGACCTGCATCAGGAAGCGGTCGAGCTGGGCTTCGGGCAGCGGATAGGTGCCTTCCTGCTCCAGCGGGTTCTGCGTCGCCAGCACATGGAAAGGCGAGGGCAGATCATGGCGGGCGCCGGCAATGGTGACGTGATACTCCTGCATCGCCTGCAGCAGCGCCGACTGGGTGCGCGGCGAGGCGCGGTTGATCTCATCGGCCATCAGAAGCTGGGCAAAGATCGGCCCGGAGATGAAGCGGAAGGATCGCTTGCCGGTCTCGTCCTGCTCCATGACCTCGGAGCCGAGGATGTCGGACGGCATCAGGTCGGGCGTGAACTGGATGCGGCGCGAATCGAGGCCGAGCACGACGCCCAGCGTCTCGACCAGCTTGGTCTTGGCAAGGCCCGGCACGCCGACCAGAAGCGCATGGCCGCCGGCAAGCAGCGCCACCAGCGTACGCTCGACGACGTTCTCCTGACCGAAGATCACCCGGCCGACCCCGTCGCGGATCCTGGAAATGTCGGCGAGCGCCTTCTCGGCCTCGGCGACCATGTCCTTTTCGCTGATCGGGCTTTCCTTGACAATCACGCTCATGCCGCATCGATCCCTTTGGTTTGGAAATACCGGCTCGCACCATACCATAGGTGCCGCGATTCGGCCTCGCGTAGCGCCTATGTTCGAATTTAAATCACAGACTTAGGCTGACAAGCGGAACAACAGTGACTATTTCGTGACCATGACGGAACACTCGCCACATCGCGAACAAAGCCTTACCGATGCCACCGAGGCGCGGGGCCTCGAGGCGCTGATCGCGCGTGCGGCCCGTGCCGGCAAGGGCGCGGCGGCGGTCGAGCACTGGAATCCCGACTTTTGCGGTGATCTCGATATGGAGATCAAGGCTGACGGCACCTGGTTCTACCTGGGAACGCCGATCGGCCGCATGCCGCTGGTCCAGCTTTTTTCCTCAGTGCTGCGCAAGGATGCCGACGGCAGGACCTATCTGGTAACGCCGGTGGAAAAGGTCGGCATCCGCGTCGCCGATGCGCCCTTCATCGCCGTCGAGATGGATGTTTCGGGCCGCGGCGGCGAACAGATCATCACCTTCCGCACCAATGTCGGCGACGTGGTCGAGGCCGGACCGGAGCGGCCGCTGCGTTTCGTCGACGAGGACGAGACCGGAGGCCTGAAGCCCTATGTGCTGGTGCGCGGCAGGCTGGAGGCGCTGGTGGCGCGGCCTGTCATGTACGAGTTGGTCGGCCATGGCGAGGAGGTCGAGATCGACGGCAGGACGATGTTCGCCGTGCGCTCCAAGGGAGCGGTGTTCGCGATCATGCCGGCCGACCAATTGAAACAGCTGAGCGCGTGATGGACCATATGGCGCCGGCGCCGTTTTCATCGGCGGATTTTCGCACGCGCTTCGCCGCGCAGCCGCAAGCGCATGCCGACGACGACTATGGCGATCACCGCTTCAATCCCGGCCACCCGCGCCTCACCCAGAACAAGGCGCTGCGCAATGCCGCGGTGCTGATCCCGGTGGTCGATCATGACGGCGAGGCGACGGTTCTGTTGACCAAACGGGCCGAGAAGCTGCGCAGCCATTCAGGGCAGGTGGCCTTTCCCGGCGGCACCATCGACCCGACCGACGCGAGCCCGGAAGCAACGGCGCTGCGCGAGACCTTCGAGGAGATCGGCCTCGGCGGCGATCGCATCGAGATCCTCGGCCGCATGCCCGATTATGTCGCCGGCAGCGGCTACCGCATCGCGCCGGTGCTGGGCATCGTGCGACCCGGCTTCGAGCTGACCTTGAACGCCGACGAGGTCGATGCCGCTTTCGAAGTGCCGCTGCGCTTCCTGATGGACCCGGTGAACCACAAACGCGACAGCCGCATGTGGAACGATCTCGAATGGTTCTTCTACGACATGCCCTATGGCGACAGGCGCATCTGGGGCGTCACCGCCGGCATCATCCGCACGCTCTATGAAAGGCTCTATGCGTGAGTGTATCGATCGCGGGCAGGGCCGACTGGCTCGGCGACAAGCATCTGCAGCGCCTGCTTGGCGCGCTCACCGAGGGCGGTGAGGAGGCGCGTGTCGCCGGTGGCGCCGTGCGCAATGCGCTGATGGGCCAGGCGGTCGCCGATATCGACATCGCCACCACCTGCCTGCCGCAGGAAACGGTCCGCCGCGCCGAGGCGGAAGGCTTCAAAACGGTGCCGACCGGCATCGAGCATGGCACGATCACGGTGGTCGCCGGCGGCAAGCCTTATGAAATCACCACTTTGCGCGCCGATGTCGAAACCGATGGCCGTCGCGCCAGGGTGTCGTTCGGCCGCGACTGGAAGCTCGATGCCGAGCGGCGCGATTTCACCATCAACGCGCTCTACGCCGAGGCTGACGGGACGGTTGTCGACCTTGTCGGCGGCATCGCCGACATCGAGGCCCGCCGGCTGCGCTTCATCGGCGACACGGAGGCGCGCATCCGCGAGGATTATCTGCGCATCCTGCGCTTCTTCCGCTTCTTCGCCTGGTATGGCGAAGGCCGGCCGGACGCCGAGGGGCTGAAGGCCTGCGCCCGGCTGAAGGACGGGTTGGCGCAACTTTCGGCCGAACGCATCTGGTCCGAACTGAAGAAGCTGTTGTCGGCGCCTGATCCCTCGCGGGCGCTGCTCTGGATGCGCCAGGCGAGCGTCTTGACCGCCGCACTGCCGGAAAGCGAGAAATGGGGCATCGATGCGATCCACGGGCTGACCAAGGCCGAGAAGGATCTGGGCTGGGCGACAGATCCGATGCTGCGGCTGGAGGCGATCGTGCCGCCGGACGCCGCGCGCATGAAAACGCTCACCGAGCGCCTCAGGTTGTCGACCGGCGAAGCAGACCGGTTGCGCCACTGGGCGGTGGCCACCGCCGTCGCGTCGAGGACGACCGAGGGCGAACTGGCGAAAAGGCTGTACCGTGGCGACCGGCAGGGGTTTGTCGATCGCCTGCGGCTGGCGCTTGCATCGGTGCGGATGCGCGCCGCCGAGGACAATGACGCGCTGCTCGAAGCCGGCGGTTTTTCGCGCCTGCTTGCCTTCGCGCTCAAATGGGAAAAACCAGTGTTTCCGCTGAAGGGCGCCGATCTGACCGCGCTCGGCGCAACGCCGGGGCCAAAGCTCGGTGAAATCCTCAAGAACCTTGAGGCGGAATGGATCGAGGCGGGGTTTGCGCTTGATCGCGGCGCGTTGCTTGAGCGCGCCGCAAAGGCACTTGAAACCTGAACGCGTCGCGTCGAAACGGATCACGCGCCGCGCTTTGGATCAGGTCTTTGTCTCGATGCCTGTCGTTCTCCCAAGGCCACTTTGGGAGATATGCATTGCCCATCTACCTGATTGCCACGGGAGCCAGGGCGCGTGACAGGCTCGCTTCGCCTTTGCCATAGACGGAGGCCCTATAGTTGACCAGGGTGTCGGTCCGAGCCGTATTGAGCAGATCGTTGGTGATCTGGGTCGGCGTGGCCTTGGTGAACTTGCTGCCTATTATCGCCGCATATCCTGAAATGATCGGCGCGGCGAAGGAGGTGCCATAAAGGCCTGTCTTGCTTCCATCGACACCAACAACAAGGAAGTGGCTTTGCACCAGCGGATTGGAGCCGGCGTAGTCCGAGTACCAGGCAAGCTGCGCCTTGTTGGTTGTCGTGCCATTCGTCGACAGCGCACCGACGAAGATTGCTGTTTGCTTGCCGATCAGGGCGAGATTGAGATAGTCCTGCTGGCCGTTCGTGACACCCCCGACCGCGACGGAGTCGTTGCCGGCCGCCTTTGAGATGATGGCCGATCCACTGCTGGCATAGGAGATGATCGACGCCTCTTCCGGTGCCCACCCGATCTGGTTCACGCTGTAGCCTGCGGTCGTGTACATCCCGTAGCTGAGGTTGAGCACGTTACGGCCGGGCGCTAGCGAGACCGCCGAACCTGTGGAGAAGTCTTTAGATCTGATGCTCGCCCAGGGCGCGATCATGCCGGCTTCCTCGCGGGTCCATTCACCGTGCCGCTGGTTTTGAACCCCGACGCCGAAGTTACCGGAGAAGCGCGACGAACTGCTGAAGTCGTCGACGATGGTCATGGTGACGCCCTGCCCCTTGTAGCCTGCCGCCCATGCGGCACCGACGTCGGGGCTCATCCATCCTGGTGTGGCAGCTTGCGTACGCGCGGTCGGGATTGTTGCGCTCACGCATATGGATAGGCCGCCATGGCACAGCGCGGCCATTTCCTCCGCATCGGGAGCCTCCTGTGCCGACGCGATCGGCGCCGACAGCATGGCGAAAGCGAGGGCGATACCGAATTTCAAGTGATTACCTGACATGTTCCAACTCCGGTCAAACAAGAAACTGGGACGGGCGATCGCGAACTTCGGCGAGATGGTTTTCTCGATCCAAGGCATCGGCGATCAGAAACTAACACGGTAGTTCAGCCAGAGATGCTGGCTCTCCGGTTTAGCGTTAACCAGATATTTCAGCGTTTCCTCAGGTGCCATCTGGCTGGCCGCGAGGCGGCAATTGACGCTGTAGGTACCGAAGTCGCCATAATCGGCTTCGCAGGCCTTTTCGGTGAGCTTGCCGCCGAAGGTCGTGGTGAGCGACAGGGAAAGCGTACTGTTCGGATTCGGATGCATCTGGGTGAGGAAGCCAAGCTTCAGGCTGGGCTGGATCCGATACTTCTCGCCCTCTTCTCCGGTTCCAAAGCCCCAAAGGATGCCGGTATCCTCGGTGACCTGGGTCAGCAGGTCCACGTGCATGTCGACCCAGCTTGCGCGGTACCATTGGTTGAACGATACCCGGTTTCCGTTCTGCAGTTCGTAACCGCCGTTGCCCAGGCCCTTCGCGCGATCGCTGAGTGGCGAGCCCTGATGGATGTCGACCAACGATGTCGTCATTTCCTGGGCAATAGCCGGCGACCCCTCAAGGAGCGCGCACAGGAGGAGCGCCGCCGAGCGGAAACTCTCTCGATTGCCGGACTTTTCGCGCATGCGCGAAACACCTCGCCTACCGATTCCGGACCAGTGCCTGATGGCGACGGGCTCCTCTTGCAGCCCGCTGTAGCCGGATTATCGGTGCGACAATGGCATGGATCGGTTACCGCCGGGTTTACTTTAGTTAAGGCGAATGTAATTTTTTGGCCCTGCGAGGTCTGGCGGCATGACGTTCGCGATCGCGTCGAACGCCATCGCGGACGCCGTGGCCCAACGCTGTTCTATCTGCCTGCTTTACAGCCAATCTTGAGCGCCGACGCTTATCTCTTGCCACAAACCCAGGCGCCAAGACCTACGCCGCGTCGCGAGCCTTCTGGATACGCGAACGGATCGCCTCGATCATCGTCTCGCGGATGATGGTCTCACCATGTGTCTCGCGCATATGTTCGACGGCACGGCGCATCACTTCGGCTTCCTCGTTGGCACGGGTGTGCCATTCACAGCCGGGAACGAGCGACCCGCAGTGAAATTCCTTCATCGGATTTCTCCCTTTCCTCCGTGAAACCTGGTCAGGCTCCGGTACGCTTTTTGGCTCGTGGCCCGTCCGAGTTGCACCTCCGGATCATCGAGCGGGTGAGCATAACACAGATGGGGCGATGTTGGTTGCCGTCAATGGGCAAAAGGCGGAGCAGCACTGCTCCGCCCCGTTACGCTTACCCCTCGTACGCCTACCGCAGGCGGCAGGCCGGACATCGTCTCGCCGCGCCCTTGCGGACAGGCGTCACTTCACGATCTTGATCGCCTCGGCAACCTTGTTCTTGCCGCTCATGTCCCATGAAACTCTGACCTTTTCGCCGGCCTTCAGGCCAGGATCCTTGAAGGCCTTGGAGAGCGTAAAAGAAGATCCGTCGTCGAGCACAAGGCTCATGGCCGCCGCGTCGAATGTCTTGACCGTTCCAGTGGTGTGCTTGACGGCGGCGAACGCCACCGAACCGGAAGCAAGAAGGGCAGCCGCGGCAGTCGAAACAATGATCTTGCGCATTGCGAAATACTCCTGGGAAAGGGCGGGCATCCTTTTGGCGCCCGCATCGTCCTGGGCCATCCGGATCCGTCGAGTCGCGATTCGCTTTGTCCTGATGCAATTCCGAACGAAAAACCGCTTTGCAGTTTTCCTGGAATGCTTAGGCAAACCGCCGGCGCTTCCCGACCCGCCCCGACAAATAGCCCAATCTTTTCCGATGGCTATTAGACGAAAAGAAAGTCCCGACGCCACATTCGCCCCCCATTTCGGGGAAATGGGACAGCAATGCGGCTCACACCGGGCTCACCATCTTGTTACGGCCAGCGGACCTCCGGCGGCAGGCTGGACAGGATCGATGCGACATTGCCGCCGGTCTTCAGGCCAAAAATGGTGCCGCGATCGTAAAGCAGGTTGAATTCGACATAGCGGCCACGGCGAATGAGTTGTTCGTCGCGGTCGCCGTCGGTCCAGTTCTCGTTGAAATTGGCGCGCACGAGGTGGCCGTAGACGACCAGGAAGGAGCGTCCGACATCCTGGACGAAGTTGAAGTCGGCATTCCAGCCGCCCTTGTCCTCGGCTGAATGCAGCCAGTCGAAGAAGATGCCGCCAGTGCCGCGCGGCTCATTGCGGTGCGGCAGGAAGAAGTACTCGTCGCACCAGGTCTTGAACTTCGGGTAGTCGGCAATGCCGGCGTTCTTCTCGCAAGCGAACTCCATGGCGCGGTGAAAGGCTGCCGTGTCGGGATCGTCCTGGGTGCGGCGGCGGTCGAGCACCGGCGTCAGGTCGGCGCCGCCGCCGAACCATTGGCTTGAGGTGACCACCATGCGCGTGTTCATGTGCACGGCCGGCACGTTGGGATTCCAGGGGTGCGCGATGAGTGAGATGCCGGAGGCCCAGAAGCGCGGGTCTTCCTCGGCGCCGGGCATCTGCTTCCTGAATTCGGGCGAGAACTCGCCATGGACCGTCGAAGTGTGGACGCCCACCTTCTCGAAGACGCGGCCGTGCATCATCGACATGGTGCCGCCGCCACCTTTGCCGGCGTCGCGTTCCCACGGCGTCTTTTCGAAACGGCCCGGCGCCCATGAGGCCAGAGGGCCTTGCAGATCCTGCTCGATCTGCTCGAAGGCGGCGCAGATACGTTCGCGCAGCGCCTCGAACCACAGGCGTGCCTTCATCTTCTTCTCTTCGATGTCGGCGGGCAGGCCAGCCGGTATTTCGGGTCGTTCCAAGTGCCGTCTCCGGTTGTGGGCGGTGAGTCCACAAAAGACTCGTCTTTTCCGGGCGCGATCCCTAATCTCTTAGGGAACACGGTCAAGTGTCATTGCGGCACCACGCGTCCTTTGGACGCGCAAGGGACGCTGCAAGACTTGGTTTGGCGCATGATCCTTTCCGAAACGCGGGTCCGGTTTCGGGGCCATGCGCTGCGGTGCAAGGAGTTTTTTCATGCGCACCCCGGCAAGACCGCCGCTGGATGGCCTGAAGAAAAGGCTCGACCAGAGCCGGGCCGAACGCGCGCGCATGCCGCGTGACGGTTTCCTGCGCGAGACCTTCGTCCTGCCGCGTTCCGACGCCCGCCTGAAGGCGAAGGAATGGTTCGAGCGCTTCCCCAAACAGGCCTACTGGACCGAGATCGAAAGCTGGTTCGAGCGCCCGGGGGATCTGATCGAGTTCACCATCAGGCGGCTGCCGGCAGCGGATTAACGCTCGACCAACAGGCGCCTCGCGCCCGTTCCTTCGCTAGCCAGCCGATCCCCCTTGTTCCTGAGCGGGCATTTGTCGATCGACATGCAGCCGCAGCCGATGCAGTCGGTCAGCCCGTCGCGCAGCTTCTTTAGCTGGCTGATTTTCAGGTCGAGGCTATCGCGCCAAGCCGTTGAAAGCAGATTCCAATCTTCACGTGTCGGCGTGCGGCCTTCAGGTAAAGATTCAAGTGCGGCACTGATTTCAGCAAGCGAAATGCCGACCTCCTGCGCCACCTTGATGATCGCCACCCGACGCAGCACGTCGCGGCCGTAGCGCCGCTGGTTGCCTGACGTGCGGTGGCTGCGGATCAGTCCGCGCGCTTCGTAGAAATGCAGCGCAGACACCGCGACACCGCTGCGCCTGGCCACCTGGCCGACCGTCAATTCCGTTACAGCTGCCATGTCCCACTTTCTGCTTGACCTCAAGTTAAGTTTAGCTTGTAGCGAAGAGATATCGATTGAGCAAATAAGGAGAAGGCGATGTGCGCCTGGGTGAGAATGACTGGAGAAACCCCTGTCGTCGGCGGCGGCAAGGGCGGTGCCGTCGATGGGCAGCGGATCCTATCCGAGCTGCCGGACGGCTTCGCCAGCCACCATGGCGACGGAAAGCGCGACGTTGATGCTGCGCGCGGTGCCTTGCATGGGGATGGTCAGCCGCGCGTCCGCCGCCTGGTGGACTTGATCCGGCACGCCCGCGGATTCGCGGCCGAACAGCAATATGTCGCCGTCGGCGAAGCTGAAGCTGGTATAGGCGATGGTGGCCTTGGTCGACAGAAGTACCAGCCTGCGCGCGCCGGCCTTACGCCATTCCTCGAAGGCCTGCCAGTCGACATGCCGGGTCAGGGCAGCCATTTCGAGGTAGTCCATGCCGGCGCGCTTGAGCGCCTTGTCGGAGAGCGGAAAGCCGGCCGGTTCGATGATGTCGACGCCAAGGCCAAGGCAAGCGGCGAAGCGCAGGATTGTGCCGGTATTGCCGGCAATGTCAGGCTGGTAGAGCGCGATGCGGAGACGACAGTTCATTTCCGCATCCTTCTAATAAGTGGCAGATCGGCCACAGCGGGCTGGCGGTTTTGGAAATTCCTGGACCTGCGGGTGGCCATTTTCTGCGAAGTCGGGTATGTCAGCACCATTGTCAACCCGAACCGATGGAGGGGTATTTCATGATGACCATGCACATCCAGCGCCCCTCCCGTGGGCTTACCTGCCTGCTGGCGGTTTCGGTACGACAATTCTCCTGACTCTCTAAGACTTGATCGCACCGATTCCCGCCGAAACGCTTTTTCGGCTCCTGAAGGAATCCTGCGATGTTTTTCAAAAAGTCAAAAGGGCTGAACGCCCCACCTGAAGACGTCCGGACCGGCTCGTTCAGTCGTGTCCGGACCGCCTCGTCCAGTCGTGTCCAGACCGACTCGTCCAGTCGTGTCCAGATCGAATGCCGGCGGACGATGCTGCTTCGCCTTTTCATCTCTATTTTCACACGGAGGACGGACCGATGTTCGATCCCTACAGAATACCGGGCTCGAGGAGCCTGCATATCCACCGGCTGCCGACTTGGGCGCTGCTGATCGGCGATACCTATTCGTCGGCGGTTCATGCCGAAGTCCGCCGCCGCCCGCATCGCGGCATGCTGCCGGATGTCGATTTCTCGCGTGCGGTTCCCGATCCGAGCCGCCCGTCGCTGGTGCGCCGCATCATCCGTCTGATCCGGCCCGGCGCGAAGATCCGGATTGTCGGCACCACGCCGGCGGCATCGTCGAACGATGCTGTCGGCGAAAAGCCCGCGAGTCCCTATATTGCGCGAAGCAGGGCCGACGGTCCGGATGATTCCGGACCGTCGGCCCCTGGCGCCATGCGGTCCGGGGACTTCGTACGTCGTCAGGCCGCCTAAGCGGAAAACCGATTCACAGGCATGACCTATGTTGTTGTTTAGCTGGTTTGAAAGAAGGCTCGATCCGTTCCCCGCGGCGGAACCGGTCGAGCCGCCCAAGACGCTGGTCGCCTTCTGCCTGCATTATACGCGCGGCGCATGGCCTTATATCCTGACCGATGCGGTGCTGGTGACGGCGATCGCCATCGCCGAAGTGTGGATGTTCGGCTTCCTCGGCCGCATCGTCGACTGGCTGTCGGGGCAGAACCGCGAAACCTTCCTGCAGACGGAGGCCTGGAAGCTCGCCGGCATGGCCTTCATCGTGCTGTTTGCGCTGCCGGGCACGGTGTGGCTGCATTCGCTGCTCAACCAGCAGACGCTGATGGGCAACTATCCCATGCGCATCCGCTGGCAGGTGCATCGCTACCTGCTCAAACAATCGATGAGCTTCTACCAGGACGAATTCGCCGGCCGCATCGCCACCAAGCTGATGCAGACGGCGCTCGCCGTGCGCGAATGTGTCATCAAGGTGATCGATGTCCTGAACTACGTCATCGTCTATTTCCTCGGCATGCTGTTCATCGTCGGTTCGGCCGACTGGCGGCTGGCCGCGCCGCTTGGCGTCTGGCTGGCCGGCTATGTCCTGTTGCTGCGCTTCTTCATCCCGCGCCTGGGCAAGGTCGGCGAGGAACAGGCCAATGCGCGCTCGACCATGACCGGCCGCGTCGTCGACAGCTACACCAACATCCAGACGGTCAAGCTGTTCAGCCATTCGCGCCGCGAGGCCGCCTTCGCCAGGGAAGGCATGATGGGCTTCCTCGACACGGTCTATCGGTCGATGCGGCTGGTGACGGTGCTTTTCGGCTCGCTTTACATCCTGAACGCGCTGCTCCTGTTCTCGGTTACCGCCATCTCGCTGTGGCTGTGGCTTGGCCAGGCGGTAACGATCGGCGCGGTCGCCGTGGTCATCGGCCTGGTGCTCAGAATGTGGGGCATGTCGCAGTGGATCATGTGGGAAATGTCGGGCCTGTTCGAGAACATCGGCACGGTGCAGGACGGCATCGCCTCGATCTCGCTGCCGCGCCTGGTCGAGGACAGGCCGGATGCGAAGGAGATCACGGTTTCCAAAGGCGAGATCCGTTTCGAGGACATCCGCTTCCACTATGGCAAGCAGAAAGGCGTGATCGAAAACCTGTCGCTGGCCGTGAAGCCGGGCGAGAAGGTCGGCATTGTCGGCCGCTCGGGCGCCGGCAAGTCGACGCTGGTCAACCTTCTGCTGCGTTTCTATGACCTGGAAGCCGGCCGCATCCTGATCGACGGCCAGGAGATCGCCGGGGTGAAGCAGGATTCGTTGCGTGCCCAGATCGGCATGGTCACGCAGGACACCTCGCTGCTGCATCGCTCCGTGCGCGACAACATCCTCTATGGCCGGCCCGACGCCACCGACGAGATGCTTGCGGAGGCATCGCGGCGGGCCGAGGCGCTGGACTTCATCGGCGCGCTCTCGGACCACAATGGCCGCAAGGGCTTCGACGCCCATGTCGGCGACCGTGGCGTCAAATTGTCGGGCGGCCAGCGGCAACGCATCGCCATCGCTCGCGTTATGTTGAAAGACGGCCCGATACTTATTCTTGACGAGGCGACGTCGGCACTGGATTCCGAAGCCGAGGCAGCCATCCAGGAGAATCTCTACAAGCTCATGCAAGGCAAGACCGTCATCGCCATCGCGCACCGGTTGTCGACCATCGCCGCCATGGACAGGCTCGTTGTGATGGACCAGGGCCGTGTCATCGAGGAAGGTTCGCACGAGGAACTCGTCGCCAGGGGTGGGCTCTACGCACAGCTCTGGCAGCGCCAGTCGGGCGGGTTCCTGCTCGAGGACATCCCGACCGACGCCGCCAACGATAGTGTTGCCAACGATATTGGCGCAAAGGGGCAAGCCGCAGAATGATGGCCGCCGCATGATGACAGCCGTCTATCGGTGGTTCGAGAACTGGGTCTATCCATTCAGGGAGCCGGCGAATCTTCGGCCACCGTCCAGCGTCGGCGGTTTTCTCTGGCATTATGTCGGCCAGGCGAAGTTCGCCTTCTTCGCCATGCTGGTCATTGGCGGCATCGCGCCGCTGGTCGAGGCCGGCCTGTTCTACTTCGTCGGGCGGCTGGTCGATATTCTCGACCAGCTCCCCGGCGAGCGCAGCTGGCATGCGCTGTGGACCGCCGCCGGCCCTGAGCTGGTGTTCATGGTCGCGGTGGTGCTGGTCATCCGCACCGTGGTCGTCGGCCTGTCGGCGCTGGTCGACGAGCAGACGATCACGCCCGGCTTCTACAATCTGGTGCGCTGGCAGGCGCACCGGCACGTCTCGCGCCAGTCCTACGCCTTCTTCCAGAATGATTTCGCCGGCCGCATCGCCACCAAGGTCTGGCAGGCGGGACAGGCGACGGGCGACCTGATGGAAAGCTTCATCGAGGTTGTCTGGTTCATGGTCGTCTACACGGTGACCACGCTGGCGCTGGTCGCCGGCCTCGATCTCAGGCTGGCGGCGCTGGTGGTGGTCTGGATCACGGCGTTCGGCTTTCTGGCCAGGCTCTATTTGCCGGCGATCCGCAAGCATGCCGAGGCGACCGCCGAGGCAGGATCGATGATCAACGGCCGCATCGTCGATTCCTATTCGAACGTGCAGACGCTGAAACTGTTCGCGGCCGACGGCGATGACCACTACATCAGGAACGGCTTCGACATCTATCTCGACGCGCTGCGTCCCTTCACCCGCCGGCTTACCGGCGTGCGCATGGCGCTGACGACGCTGTCGGGCATCATGATCACGGCGATCGGCTGCTTTGCCGTCTATCTCTGGGTCGAAGGCTCGATCACCGTCGGCGCCGTCGCTTTCACGCTGTCGCTGGTGCTGCGGCTCAACATGCTTCTCGGCCGCCTGATGATGCAGATGAACAGCATCCTGCGCAATCTGGGCGTGCTGGAGAATTCCAAGGCGCTGATCTCGCAGCCGCTCGGGCTGGTCGATGCGCCCAATGCCAAGGAACTGATCGTGACCGGCGGGCGCATCGATGTGAAGGGCGTCGAGTTCCACTATGGCAAGGGGTTTGGCGTGCTGGGCGGCATCGACCTTGTCGTGCGTCCGGGCGAGAAGGTCGGGTTGGTCGGGCCATCGGGTGCGGGCAAGACGACGCTCGCCAATCTGATCCTGCGTCTCTATGATATCGAGGACGGCTCCATCACAATCGATGGCCAGGAAATCTCCACGGTGACCCAGAATTCGCTGCGCGCCAATATCGGCGTCGTCAGCCAGGACACCGCGCTGTTCCATCGTTCGCTGCGCGACAACATCAAGCTCGGCATGCCCGACGCGACCGACGCCGAGGTGATCGCGGCGGCAAAAAAGGCCGAGGCGCATGACTTCATCCTGGGCCTGCGCGACAACAGGGACCGTGCCGGCTACGAGGCCTTCGTCGGCGAGCGCGGCGTGAAGCTGTCGGGCGGCCAGCGCCAGCGCGTGGCGATCGCCCGCCTCTTTCTCAAGGATGCACCGATCCTGATCCTCGACGAGGCGACCTCGGCGCTCGATTCCGACATCGAGGCGGCGATCCAGGAGAATCTCACCCGGCTGATGGAAAACAAGACGGTCATCGCCATCGCCCACCGGCTGTCGACGATAGCCGCACTCGACCGCCTCGTGGTGCTCGACGGCGGCCGCATCATCGAGCAAGGCACCCATGATGAGCTGGTGGCGCTGGACGGGCTCTATGCACGGCTGTGGAAGCGGCAGTCCGGCGGCTTCCTCTATCATGAGGAAAGCGTGCTGGAAGAGACGCGGCCGGCGGAGTAGGCGCATGGGTGGACAGGCGAAGATCGACTATGGGGTCAGGCGACTGCGGCCAACAACGCCGGCCTTCGACAGGCTGAAGGAAGAGAGCCGGCTGGAAGGCTATTGGATGCTGGTGCGCCTGGCGGATGGCTGGGCAAGCGGCCGCGACAAGTTCCTCAAACGGGGCGAGGCGCTGTTTGGAGCATGGCATGGCGCGGAGCTCGCAGGTGTCTGCGGGCTGAACATCGATCCTTATTTCGAGGGCAGGGATCACGGCCGGGTCCGGCATCTGTTCGTCAGTGCAGGTCACCGCCGCGCCGGCCTTGGCCGCATGCTGGTCGAGACCGTCATCGACCGGGCCCGCCAGTATTTCACCGTGTTGAGCACCAGGGCGCCGCGCGAAGCCTTCGCTTTCTATGAGCGGCTTGGCTTTCAGCGCGTGGAGGCCGAAGAATTCGTCACCCACCGCATGGTGTTCGGAAAGGGAAGCTGAAATGTCCTTGCGTCCGCCATCTCATCTTGCCGGCGCCTCTGCCGCCGAAGCGGCCTTCGACGCGCTCGGCCATGAAATCCTGGCCGAGAAGGCGGCGGCACTCGGGCGTGCCGGACAGCGGGTTGAAGAAACGCTGGGAAGGTTGCGCGACAATGCCGACGAGCAGTTGCGTCCCCGATTGCTCAAGGAGGCCGCGGTGGCCGTTCACGCCTATTTCATCCAGCGCGAACTGTGCGGCCTTCGAAAGCACGACGCCGTGATCCGCGAATACAATATTCCGAAAACCGTGCTGGTCAGGCTCGGCGCGATGTAGGGTCGGCGCTGGCCGCGCTGATTTCCCTGTGGAAACGTGCCAGGCGGTTGGCGAGCCCTTCGGGATTTTCATCGGCAACGAAATGTCCGCTGTTGGGGATGATGTCGCCCTCTACTTTCGAAAGCCCGGCCGCGAGCAGGCCATCGACATAGTCGCCGATATCGCCGGGCTCCGCCGATCCCCTGAGATACAGCACCGGAATTGCGATCGGCTGCGCGGGCCGTGCGGCATTGGCCTTGGCGTCCTCCGGGAAGGCGCGATACCAGTCGAATCCGGCCTGGAGGCTTTCGGGCCGGGAATAGGCTTTTGCATAGATTTCCCGGGCATCATCCGGGATCGAGGCCCGGTCTTTCGAAAGCGCATTGAAGAAGAAGTCGAAATAGGCGCTCTGATGGCCGCTCACCAGCGTTTCCGGCAAGGCCGGGACGGCATGGAATGCAAAATGCCAGATCCGCGGATTGCCAATGACCTTCTCCCACGGCGCAATGCCTGGAATGACGACGTCCATGATCGCCGCGCCGCAGAGGATCTCGGGATGGTCGCGCAGCAAGGCAAACACGATCTGGCCGCCGACATCGTGGCCGGCGGCCACGACTTGCCGCAGGCCGCAAGTCTCGGCCACGCCTCTCATCAGCCTTGCCAGCGTCCTCTTGTCGCCAGCCCCGGGCAAGCCCTGCGAACCGCCGATGCAGGGCAGGTCGGGCGCGACGACCCGGTATTCGGTTGCCAGTCGGCCGATCACCCGTTCGAACGCGTAGGAGCTTTGTGGCCATCCGTGCAGCAGGAGGAAAGCCGGCGCTCCGGCCGGGCCCGTTTCGCGCATGGCAATGCTTAGCCCTTCGATTTCGATGTCCGAAGTTTGCATGTCCTGGCCGTGTCGAGCGCCCATCCAGTGAATCTAGGCGGCAACCGGAAACCGACAAGCAAGGCATCATCACTCCAGCCACTCGGTGATGAAAGTGCCGTTCTCGGGGATGTCGGTCGTTTCAGTGGCCCCGGACCGAGATTGGTGAATTTGTGCGGCGTGTCCGGCGGAACGATCAGGATCTGGCCGGCCGAAGCCTCGATCTCCTGATCGCCGACGGTGAACAGGCCGGTGCCCTGGCGGATGATGAAGATCTCGGAACAGGGATGGACGTGCAGGCGTGGGCCGCCGCCGACATCGGGCAGGTGGTTGAAGATCAGGCGGGAGTTGGAGCCGCAGGCGCCGCATTGCAGTTCGCCCTTCCAGCGGTCGGAACGAACAGCCCATTCCTAGCGGTCTACGACGTGCGCCATGCCGGGGAGGATAGATGACACCGACATTCCGTGTCGCACCAGGACACTGGATTTGCGGTTGTTTCCCGGCTGTTTAGCCGCCTTTTGCGGCCATTCGCCGTCTTGCCGCGCAACAGGGGATTTTGTCCCCGCGACAATCTGCCCATGTGCCTTGACCCGTCTGGACAAAAACGGGCTTCACGCATAAACCGAAGTCCAAATGCCGGAGGAATTCGCTAGCCTGTTCGCCATGCGCTGTCGGGTTGGCGTGATTGAGCGGGGAACAAGGCTCGGCCACCGGCGCGGAAGAGGCGAAAGGATCAGGCACCCGTGAGCGCAACCGACATCCACGATCCCAATCGTCGAGATTTTCTTTACGTCGCCACCGGCATGGCCGCCGTGGTTGGCGCCGGTGCCGTCGCCTGGCCGTTCATTGACCAGATGCGCCCCGATGCCTCGACGCTGGCGCTCGCCTCGGTCGAAGTCGATATCTCCTCGCTGACGCCAGGCAGTTCGCTGATCGTCAAGTGGCGCGGCAAGCCGGTCGTGGTGCGCAACCGCACCGAAAAGGAAATGAAGGACGGCGAAGCCGTCAGCCTTTCCGATCTCAAGGACCCGATCGCCCGCAACGCCAACCTCCCGTCCGACGCGCCGGCGACCGATGCCAACCGCACCACACCCGGCAAGGAAGCCTGGATGGTGATGGTTCAGGTCTGCACGCATCTGGGCTGCATCCCGCTCGGCCAGGAAGGCGATTTCGGCGGCTGGTTCTGCCCGTGCCACGGTTCGCAATACGATACCGCCGGCCGCATCCGCAAAGGTCCGGCGCCCGAGAACATGGCGATTCCGGTATTCAAGTTCGTTTCCGATACCAAGATCCTTATCGGTTGAGGCAGGGGATATTTCGATGAGCGAGGGACACTCGACCTATACGCCAAAAACCGGTCTCGGACGCTGGTTCGATGCCCGCATGCCGCTGCCGCGGCTGGTTTATGACAGCTTCGTCGCCTACCCGGTGCCGCGCAACCTCAACTACATGTGGACGTTCGGCGGCATCCTGTCGATCATGCTGGTCTCGCAGATCATCACCGGCATCGTGCTGGCGATGCATTATACGTCAGACAGCACTCTCGCCTTCGATTCGGTCGAGAAGATCATGCGCGACGTCAACTCCGGCTGGCTCTTGCGCTACATGCATGCCAACGGCGCCTCGTTCTTCTTCATCGCCGTCTATGTCCACATCTTCCGCGGCCTGTTCTACGGCTCGTACAAGGCGCCGCGAGAGCTGCTCTGGATCCTCGGCTGCATCATCTACCTCTTGATGATGGCGACCGGCTTCATGGGCTATGTGCTGCCGTGGGGGCAGATGAGCTTCTGGGGCGCCACCGTCATCACCGGCTTCTTCAGCGCCATTCCACTGGTCGGCGACTGGATCCAGCAGCTGCTGCTCGGCGGCTTCGCCGTCGACAATCCGACGCTGAACCGCTTCTTTGCGCTGCACTACCTGCTGCCGTTCATGATCGCCGGGGTCGTCGTGCTGCACGTCTGGGCGTTGCATGTCGTGGGCCAGTCGAACCCGACCGGCATCGAGGTCAAGTCGAAGACCGACACCGTCGCCTTCACTCCGTACGCGACCATCAAGGACGCGTTCGGCATGATCGTGTTCCTGTTTTTCTTCGCCTATTTCGTCTTCTACCTGCCGAACTATCTCGGCCATGCCGACAACTACATCGTCGCAAACCCGCTGAAGACGCCGGCCCACATCGTGCCGGAATGGTACTTCCTGCCGTTCTACGCGATCCTGCGCGCCATCACCTTCAACATAGGGCCGATCAACTCCAAGCTCGGCGGCGTGCTGTGCATGTTCGGCGCCATCGCCATGCTGTTCCTGGTGCCCTGGCTAGACACCTCCAAGGTGCGTTCGGCGGTATACCGGCCCTGGTACAAGCTGTTCTTCTGGCTGTTCGTGGCCGATGCCATCCTGCTTGGCTGGCTGGGCTCGCAGCCGGCGGAAGGCAGCTATGTGTTCATGGCGCAGATGGCGACGCTGTTCTACTTCGCCTTCTTCCTGATCGTCATGCCGGTGCTCGGCCTGATCGAGACGCCGCGCAGGGTGCCGAACTCGATCACCGAGGCGGTGCTGGAGAAGAACAAGGGTGGCAGCGGGCATCCTGCGGGCGCCACGGCCGCACCACAGACCAAGGGCTGAGCGGTAGAGAATCTAAGGGGATTTGGCATGAAAAAGATTCTCACCTCGCTTGCGCTGATCGGCCTTGTGGCCGCCGGTACGGCGGCATTCGCAGCCGAAGAGGCGCACAACGCCGCGGCTCCGACGCATTTCCCGATCAACGAGCCGAAGGAAATGAGCTGGAGCTTCACCGGCCCGTTCGGCACCTATGACAAGGCGCAGCTGCAGCGCGGCCTGAAGGTCTATAAGGAAGTCTGCTCGGCGTGCCATTCGATGAATTTGGTGGCCTTCCGCACGCTTTCGGACCTTGGCTACAACGACGCGCAGATCAAGACGCTGGCGGCCGGATACACCATCCATGACGGCCCCAACGATGCCGGCGACATGTTCGACCGTCCCGGCAAACCATCAGACCATTTCCCGGCGCCGTTCGCCAATGAGGAGGCCGCCGCTGCCTCCAATGGCGGCGCTGCTCCGCCCGACATGTCGCTGCTGGCCAAGGCGCGCGGCGTCGAGCGCGGTTTCCCGCAGTTCGTCTTCGACATCTTCACCCAGTATGACGCCGGCGGTCCCGACTACATCCATTCCCTGCTGACCGGCTACGACCAGACGCCGCCGGCCGGAATGGTCATCCCTGAGGGTACGCACTACAACCCGTACTTCATGTCGGGCGTGTCGCTGAAGATGCCCAAGCCGCTCTCCGACGGCCAGGTGACCTATGATGATGGCGCGCCGCAGACCATCGACCAATATGCCCGCGACGTCTCCGCCTTCCTGTCCTGGGCGGCCGAGCCGCACATGGAAGACCGCAAGAAGATGGGCTTCCGTGTGCTGGTGTTCCTGCTTCTGTTTGGCGCCCTGGTCTACATGACCAAGCGCCAGGTGTGGGAAGGCGTGGCGCACTGAGCGACGCGAAATTTGGGTTATGAAAGGGCGCCGCGAGGCGCCCTTTTTGCGTCAGTGAAGACCGCCTGCGTCACATGGCCGTCACCGCATGTGGCGATCCTGCGCTGCTCTCATCGAAAAGGATCGCGCCATGAAGAAATATGCATCGCTCGCCGCAGCATTTCTGTTGCTCGTCGTCGGCTCGACCGCCCGCGCCGAGGACGCAAAGCCCTTCATCACCAACAAGGATGTCGACCTGACTATGATCCTGCCGCCGCCTCCAGCGAATGATTCGGCGCAGACCAAAGCCGAGCTCGGCGAGGTGCTGACATTGCAGGTGACGCGTACGCCTGAAATGGAAGCCCGCGCGGTCGCCGACGCCGAGGAAAATGTCTGGCGCTTCGCCGACGTCATGGGACCAAACTTCACCAAGGACAAGCTGCCAAAGTTCAGCGCCTTCTTCGATCGCGTGGTCGAGACCGAAGGCGCCGTTGTCGATCCGGCCAAGGACGTCTGGAAGCGTCCTCGTCCGCATCAGTTGAGCGATCTGGTCAAGCCGGCGGTCAAGCTGTCGAGCTCCGGTTCGTGGCCGTCAGGTCACGCGACCGTGGGCACCATGATGGGCATCATCTTGTCCGACATGGTCCCGGAGAAGCGCGCCGAGATCATGGCACGTGCGTCGGAATTCGCCCACAACCGCATCGTCGGCGGCATCCACTTTCCCTCCGATGTCGAGATGGGCAAGATTTCCGGCAGCGTCATCGCGGCGGTCCTGCTCAACCGGGATGACTTCAGGGCGGAATACGAGGTAGCCAAGGCCGAGCTGCGTTCCGGGCTCGGCATGTAGGCTTCTGTCGACCGCATCTCTTGAGAAAGGGCGCCCGGGGCGCCCTTTGATTCTGGTGTCGTGGCCCGCGATTGTTTCCGAGACGGCGAAATGGTCCTATGGTTCATCTCTCGGCGGAGCGGACCGGGAAGGGCCGACCATGCAGGACAGCCAACGCAGCGCGGACGAGAATGCGATCCGGGTTGTCATCGCGCGCCAGTTCGCCAGTCTGAGCTGGGGCCACGATGTCGCGCCGGGCTGGGACGATTTTGCCGGTGATTTCCTTCCCGGCGCCAGCCTTTACCCTGCCGCACGGCCGGCAAGACCGGTCGGTGTCGCTGATTTCGTCACGCGGATGCGCGCTCTGTCGGAGACGTCGCTGCTGACGTTCGATGAGGTTGTGCTTGGCGTCACCGTTCAGGTCTTCGGCAATATCGCGATCGCGGCCGCCGCCGCCGAGATGACCGAGAACGGGGCTGAGACCAGCCGCTCGGTGGAAATGCTGCTGTTGGTGAAGAGCGATGGGCAGTGGAAGATCGTCGCGCAGGCGTGGGACAGAGCCAGCGAGGCCAATCCTTTGCCGGATGCGCTTGTCTCGGCCGCGACATCGCGCTAGCCGTTGCCGGTGGCGCCGGGTTACGATCGGCCCTGCGCCGTTTCTCACCTGTCAGCTGCATCATCCGGAGCCGTCTTATGAAACCTTCGCTCGAAGACACGCTGCTGGCCTCGATCCGCACCATTCCGGACTATCCCAGGCCCGGCATCCTGTTTCGCGACATCACCACGCTGCTCGGCAATGCGCGCGCCTTTCGCCGCGCCATCGACGAGCTGGTGCATCCCTATGCCGGCCAGAAGATCGACAAGATCGCCGGCATCGAGGCGCGGGGCTTCATCCTGGGCGGCGCGATCGCCCATCAGCTTTCGGCCGGCTTCGTGCCGATCCGCAAGAAGGGCAAGCTGCCCTTCGAGACGGTGCGTGTGGCCTACAGCCTGGAATACGGGCTGGACGAAATGGAGATGCACAGGGACGGCGTTTCACCTGGCGAGAAGGTGATCTTGGTCGACGATCTGATCGCCACCGGCGGCACGGCGGAAGCGGCGGTCAAGCTCCTGCGCCAGATCGGCGCGGATATTCTGGCTGCGTGCTTCGTCATCGACCTGCCGGATCTGGGAGGGCGTGCCAAGCTCGAGGCGCTCGGCGTGCCGGTGCGGACGCTGATCGGGTTCGAGGGACATTGAGCGGGGCTTTTTCCTTCTCCCCTTGCTGGGCTAGCGTGCGCACACATTTGATTTGGCGGTGGTCAGTATGGGTTTGCAAGGACGAAGCCCTCAACAATGGCGTGGA